>NZ_QOCB01000092.1 GCF_003318165.1 Psychromonas sp. B3M02 | reverse complement strand
TCGAAGCGTTTACTGCGTTTGTTTTGCTCTCAAACTCGCTGGGTAACTTGCGTTCCGTCCCGTGTCTGTGGGTGCGCATTATAGGGATTATGATCTCATTGGCAAGCGTTTTATTGCGATTATTTGCAATTAATTTTTATACTGATCTTGGGCACAAGTTACACACAAAAATGTGCAACTTATCCACAGAGTTATTAAATACTTTCAACAACAGCCGTTAAATCATCAAAAATGCCTGTTGCTAACCTTTCACCTTCTTCTGTTATTGCTTTACCAGTACGTACTAGGTAATTAATTTTCACTCCCGCTGCAATACCTGCTTGGATATCAGAAACCTTATCACCCACTAAAATTGAATTTTCAACATCTATGTTTAAATCATCAATGGCGTTATTTAACATACCTGGTTTTGGTTTACGACATTCACAATCTATTTTGAATTCACCAACACCTGCTTCATTATGATGTGGGCAATAATAGATGCCATCTAAATCCACACCACGATCAGCCATCGACCAATCCATCCATTCCGTTAATGTATGAAATTGCTCTTCCGAGAAGTAACCGCGTGCAATACCAGATTGGTTGGTAACAAGAACTAATAGGTAACCTTTTTTCTTTAATGCAATACATGCTTCTATGGCACCTTCTAGAAATTCAAAGTCATCAATCTCTGATACATAGCCATTATCTTTGTTAATAACACCATCTCTATCTAAAAATACTGCAGGTTTTGACTTACTCATTTTCACTTCTCTATTTCAGGACTATTTAATGATGTTATTATGCCACTCATTATTATTCCCTACTATTAATAAAGAGTAACCACCATGAATAGACTGCTTGTACTTACTTTACTTATCTTGATTGCGGGATGTAGTGATTATCAACTGCACTCTAATGTTGATAAAGAAAATTTCGAAACCTACTTCAAACCTTCTAAAGTGACTGTATATGATAAGCAGCAATTATTAGACCTTGAATATACTGTATTAGGTGCGGTTGAAGGGAGTAGTTGCCAGATTGATGAAATAGACTTGCCAGCAAGTGAAGCAGAGGCGCGCACCGAAGCACGTATCAATGCTGCTGATATGAATGCAAATGGTGTTGTTTTCCAATCTTGTATCAATTTTGAGCGTGATGAGAGTTGCGTGAGCAATGTGATTTGTTACGGTAGAGCATTAGATGTTGCAGAGCCAATCGATGGTTAATGCGCAACATACTATTATAGGTACCGTACATTCTCCTTATAAAGAAAAGTTTGCGGTACCAAGACAACCAGGTTTAGTGCCTAGTGCAACAGCGGAATTAGAGATCTTACCTCCATTTAATGACATTAATGCATTTAATGGCTTAGATGAATTTAGTCATTTATGGCTTATCTTCACCTTTCATAAAAACCTTAGTCCTGACTCCGAACCTACAAACTCATGGAGCCCTACGGTAAGACCACCGCGTTTAGGGGGTAATAAGCGTGTTGGTGTGTTTGCCACGCGTAGTCCTAATCGCCCTAATCCGATAGGTTTATCATTAGTGAAGTTTCATGGTGTCATTCAACGTGATGGTAAGTTGTTTCTTTCCTTAAGTAATATAGACCTTGTTGATGGAACTCCGATTATCGATATCAAACCCTACTTACCTTATGCAGATGCCAATCCTGATGCACAAGCCGGTTTTGCACAAACAGCACCTGACTCACCTTTAGCTATTCACTTTAGTGAGCAGTCTCTATCTCAGTTAGCTGAACTACCTGCTGAATACCAAACGCTACAACAGTTCATTATAGAAATATTACAGCAAGACCCAAGGCCTGCTTACAAAAAAGCAAAAGTAGATACTAAGGTTTATGCCATGCATCTATCGGATTTTAATATTAAGTGGCAATGTAAGCTTGATGCTATCCATGTATTGTCTATTGAGGGAGTCTAAGCTCCCTAGTCTTTATGTCGTTTTAGTCTTAGATAACAGATACCCTACCACTGCACCTGATAGGGCACCAAACAGATGACTTTCATAGGAGATATTCGGTGAACTTGGTAAGACACCGAATACTAACCCACCATAAATAATTAAGACTATGATAGAAATTAACATATCGCGAAAGTGGCGCTGTTTGATCCCGTATACGATTAAATATCCCCACATCGCATAAACTACTCCACTCATACCAATATGAATACTTGCCGCACGACCAAATAACCAAACTAAACTGCCTGTCATCAAGATTGATAATACAAACACTAACCAGAAACGTTTTAAGCTATGTAAACCAATCAAGCAGGAGAAAATAACAAAAGGGAAAAAGTTACTCACTAGATGTGCCCAATCACCATGTAAAAAGGGAGAGAAAATAATGCCAGTTAAATGACTTAATTCCCTTGGGGCAATACCGAAACGATTGATTTGAAAAACTGTGTTTAATATTAACAATACAGCACAACAAAACATGATCAGTAAGCTGTGTTTTACGGGTCTAAAGTAGCTTTGCATATTAACTCCTTTGGCTAGAGTTATAAAACTAACCAAATTTTATAAAAAAACACAATATTATTTACTTAAATCAACTAACAATGCTTTAGTCCACAGCAATCGACTGCTAAAATCAGCCAACTTAATATTCGTTATACGATAGATAACTATCAACAAGGATCACCATGCGCACTACCAATTATTTATTATCCACTCAAAAAGAAGCACCAAGTGATGCAGTAATTGCCAGCCACCAGCTGATGTTACGCGCAGGGATGATTCGAAAACTAGCCTCAGGTTTATACACTTGGTTACCCACGGGTTTACGTGTATTACGTAAAGTAGAGCGTATTGTACGTGAAGAGATGGAACGAGCGGGATCTGTTGAAATTTCAATGCCTGTTGTACAGCCTGCTGACCTATGGCAAGAGTCTGGCCGTTGGGATAAATTCGGCGGTGAATTATTACGTATTAAAGATCGCCACAACCGAGACTTTGTTTTAGGCCCAACTCACGAAGAAGTGATCACTGAATTAGTACGTAAGGAAGTAAATAGCTACAAGCAATTACCACTTAACTTATTCCAAATTCAAACTAAATTCCGCGATGAAACACGCCCTCGCTTTGGTGTAATGCGTACTCGTGAATTTATTATGAAGGATGCTTACACTTTCCACCTAGACCAAGAGTGTTTAGAAAAAACATATCAAACTATGTTTGATGCTTACTGCCGCATCTTTGATCGTTTAGGATTAGAGTACCGAGCAGTAATTGCAGACACAGGTAGTATCGGTGGTAGTGCATCACATGAATTCCATGTATTAGCACAAAGTGGCGAAGATGCGATTGTTTTCTCTGATCAAAGTGACTACGCAGCAAATATTGAAAAAGCAGAAGCACTTAGCCCACAAGTTGAACTTGCACCTGCAACAGCTGAAATGGAATTAGTAGATACTCCTAATGCTAAAACAATTGCAGAGCTTGTTTCTGAACACAATATTGCCATTGAAAAAACCGTTAAGACGCTCATTGTTAAAGCTTCAGAAGAAAGTGAATCAGATTTGGTTGCATTAATTATTCGTGGAGACCATGAACTAAATGAGATCAAAGCAGAAAACCTTGCAGAAGTCGCTTCACCATTAACCTTTGCCCATGAGTCTGAAATCCGTGATTTAGTTAAAGCGGGTCCTGGTTCTTTAGGTCCTGTATCACTACCTATGCCATTTATTGTAGACCGCAGTGTGGCGGTAATGAGTGATTTCTCTGCTGGCGCTAACCTTGATAACAAACACTACTTCAATATTAATTGGAATCGTGATGTAGCATTAGGTCAAGTGGCTGATTTACGTAATGTGATTGAAGGTGACCTAAGCCCATGTGGTCAAGGTACCTTATCTATTGCCCGTGGTATTGAAGTGGGTCATATCTTCCAGTTAGGTGATACTTATGCGCAAGCAATGAATGCGGCAGTATTAAACCAACAGGGTAAAAATCAAGTAATGACCATGGGTTGTTACGGTGTTGGTATTTCACGTATTGTTGCGGCAGCCATTGAACAGAACAATGATAAAAACGGTATCATCTGGAATGATGTTATCGCACCTTTCACTGTTGTGATCGTGCCAATGAACATGAAAAAATCACATCGCGTTGCAGACTTAGCAGAGCAATACTACGCAGAATTACAAGCAGCTGGTATTGAAGTACTATTAGATGACCGTAAAGAGCGCCCAGGTATCATGTTTGCTGATGCGGAATTAATTGGTATTCCACACACATTAGTGATTGGTGACCGTAGTATTGATAACGGTGTTATCGAATATAAAAACCGTGCGTCTGGTGAGAAAGAAGAAGTTAAGATTGAAGAAGCGATTGCCTTTATTAAAGCAAAATTAGCTTAATCATCACTCACTCTCTCCAGTAACCATTAATAACCACGCTAATCTGCGTGGTTTTTAATTTCCCCCCTATCAGTTCCGTTTTAATTTTTCCTCTATATACTGATAAACTTATTGAAAAATAAGTAGAGTGCACTGCGAATGTTAGACAATAAATATCAACTCAATACTGAAGATTTATTAGACGATGATTTTTCACCTGCTATTCATGCCTTTTGGCAGCAGCATGCCACAGTGCATCTATTTGATAGTGAGCATGATGGCAAGATTCATACTGTACATATTAAAACCGGTAACACTCAAGCTATTGTTATTTGCCAAGGTCGTAATGAATCTGTTTTTAAATACAAAGAGTTGGCTTTTGACTTAAACAAACAAGGTTACGATATTTTTTTAATCGACCATCGCGGCCAAGGTTTATCAAGTCGATTAGGTGGTGACCTACACAGAGGCCACGTGCATGAGTTTGAACACTATGTAGCGGATTTACGCTATTTTGTTAACTCATTATCATTGCAACAACATTATCCATCATGCTTTTTACTCGCGCACTCTATGGGATCTGCAATTAGTGCTCTGTATTTACAAGAGCAAGATCATCCTTTTAACAAAGTAGTTTTTTGTAGCCCAATGTTTTCTATCAATACTGGTAATATTCCCGTATGGGCCGCTAAAATAATCAGCTTTGTTTGTGATGCAACCTATAGCTTGTTTAATGAATTAGCCTGTTATGCACCTAAGGTCGGGGAATATCAAAAAGGCATATTTACTGATAATGCATTAACATCAAGCGAAAAACGTTTTAACGCCATATTTAATATATTTGAACAAGTAATAGAAACTCAATTAGGTGGCCCAACCATGCGCTGGGTGAACAGAAGTTTATACGCGACTGAAAAAGCAGTAAAAAATGCTCAAAAAATCGATATCCCCGTATTATTGATTCAAGCAGGTGCGGACAGTATTGTAACTGAAAAAGGACAACAACGATTTATCGTTAACCGAGATAAACAGCAACAGAGTCAACTGTTTCGTATAGACAACGCCAAACATGAAATATTATTGGAACAAGACCAATATAGAATACCCGCAATTAATCAAATATTAGATTTTTTCAATCCGCTCAACAAGGTAAGTTAACATGTATCAAATAGCTATTTCAGATCTGGACGGAACATTACTTGGTCCAGACCACCAAGTATCAAATGAAACAAAAGCAGTGGTTAAGCAATGGAAGCAAAGTGGTAAAAAGTTTGTGATTGCAACGGGCCGTCACTATATTGAAGCGAAACAAATCCAAGATACCTTAGGTGAGCCAATTCCACTAATCACCTCTAATGGCGCTCGTGTGCATGACCAAGATGGTAATATCGTCTTACAACAAAACTTACCTCAGGATATCGCAACTGCCATCTGTGAGATGGATTTTGACCCAGCAGTACAAGTTAACCTATTTACTGACCAACAATGGTATGCAAACTTCTCTCTGCAGGCATTAATGGGCATGAGTATTGATAGCAACTTTATGTGTAAAGAAGTCGACTTAAAGACCCTTGATCAATCGAACACCATTAAAATATTCTTTTGGGGAGAAAGAGACAAACTCAACCAAATTTATAATCGATTAAATGATGCTTTTTCAGATAGAGTGAACCTCACCTTCTCGCTTGATAAATGTTTAGAAGTGATGGAAGCGAAAACCAATAAAGGGATGGCTGTTGACGCTGTTTTAAACTCAATGGGCTTTACTGCAGAACAAGGAATCGCCTTTGGTGATGGGATGAACGATGTGGAGATGCTACGAAAAATTGGAACGCCAATATTAATGGCTAATTCACAAAAAGATCTATTAAACTCACTGCCTAATGCAGAAGTGACTAAGTCTTCTAAAGAGCATGGTGTTGCTGTGAAACTAGCAGCTATTCTCGGGCAAGCTTAAACTACCTCGCCACAAAACCTAAAGTTAACACAATAAAAAAGCCGATTTACTGAGGTGCTCTCAATAAATCGGCTTTTATTAATCATAAGATAATAAATTGATTATTGCTCTTCGCGTTGGAAGACCAGATCTGTTTCGCTTGAAGCAGCTTCCACGAAGTAATACCCCGCTTCAGTAAATGCTTTTAGCTGTTCAATATCAGTAACTTCATTTTCCATGATGTAACGCGCCATTAAACCACGGGCTTTTTTAGCGTAGAAACTAATCACCTTATATTGGCCATTCTTTTGATCTTTAAAAATCGGCGTAATTACTTTCGCTTTTAAGGCTTTAGGTTTTACCGCTTTAAAATATTCGTTTGATGCTAAGTTAATAAGGTACTGTGAATCCTGTGTAGCTAACTGTTTATTTAATTCATCAGTGATCAAGTCACCCCAGAATTGATACAGGTTAGTACCACGTTCGTTATCTAAACGCGTCCCCATTTCAAGACGGTACGCTAACATTAAATCTAATGGGCGTAATAGACCGTATAAACCAGACAAAATACGCAGATTTTTTTGTGCATATTGTAATGTGCTTTCGCTTAATGTTTCCGCTTCAAGACCTGTGTAAACATCACCTTTAAATGCAAATAAACATTGCTTAGCATCATTATCTAATGAAAAAGGTGTTTTCCATTCTGCAAAGCGAGCCACATTTAAGCCTGCGATTTTATCGCTAACTTTCATTAGTGACGCAACATCTTGCATCGACAGTTCTTGGCAACGATTAATTAATCGCTGACTTTCCGACAATAAGCTAGCTTCTGTGAATTCAGAAGTGGTTGCCGGTGTTTCAAAATCTAAGGTTTTAGCTGGAGAAATAACAACTATCATATTTTTTCCTAATCTTTAAAAATAAGGCAATACTCCTCAGCCCTATTTAACTTTCATTCACAGACATCAGTCGATAGTAAACTCATTTAAGCTATCCGAAGCGAGTTTAGAGCTTGAGCCCACTTTTAATTTAATCATTAAGCGGAGATCATTGGCTGAATCTGCATGTGCTAGTGCTTCACTATAACTAATTTTTGAGTCCGAATATAATTTAAATAACGCTTGATCTAAAGTTTGCATTCCCGCTTGTTTAGATGACTTCATAATATCTTTTAACAGGTGGCGTTCACCCTTTCGAATTGCATTAGATAATGCAGGCGAATTCACCATCACCTCAAAAGCAGCCACACTACCTTGTTCATCTAATGTTGGGATAAGACGTTGTGCAACAATCGCTTTTAAGTTAACTGCAAGCTCGTTTAAAAACTGGTTATGACGCTCTTCAGGCATATAATGTAACATCTGTTCCAAGGCTTTCTCAGCGCTGTTAGCATTAATTGTCGCCATGCTTAAATAACCCGTTTGTGCATGACTGATAGCATGAGACATACTCACTGGACTGCGGATTTCACCTTGTACAATGACATCAGGCGCTTGGCGAGTTGCATTACGTAACGCTTCTTCAATTGAGTCAGTATCTAACCCAACTTCACGCTGGGTTACTACTGAACGTGCGTGCTCATGTACAAATTCAATGGGATCTTCAATGGTTAAAATATGCCCGGATGCATGTTGGTTACGAAACCCTACCATAGCGGCCAGCGTTGTTGACTTACCTGAGCCAGTCGGTCCAACAAACAAGACTAAACCGGACTTAGCCATACAGATTTCTTTTAGTTGATCTGGTAAGTACAACTCATCACTGGTAGGAATTCTGTCATTGATTCTGCGTACCACCATACCTGGGCTACTTTTTTGCATAAAAGCACTGATCCGAAAACGCCCTAAGCCTTCAATATGAATTGCAAAATTTGCTTCTTTTTGGCTTTTGAATTGGGCGAAGTCGTGTTCATCCATAGTAAGTGCTAATAAATTATAAATATCTTCGGGAGCCATCTTATCATCGGACAAAGAAGATAAACGCCCATTGAGTTTTACTGTAGGCGGCAAGCCAGCCGAAATGTATAAGTCTGAGGCTTTTAACTGATCTAAAGAACCTAATAATTTATCTAGCATACCTACTCCTTAAAATGTTTTAGGGTCCATCGCTTTTGAAGCAGCATCTTCATAAGCTACAAAACCTTGAGCAACCAAATCTCGTAAACATTGATCTAATGTCTGCATTCCGTGGACTTTACCGGTTTGTATAACCGAGTACATTTGCGCCACTTTATCTTCACGAATTAAGTTTCGAATAGCAGGAATACCTATCATGATTTCATGAGCCGCAATACGACCACCGCCATTTTTCTTAAGTAGGGTTTGTGAAATAACCGCACGTAATGACTCTGATAACATTGAACGAACCATGGCTTTTTCAGCGGCTGGGAATACATCAACAATACGGTTAATGGTTTTTGCAGCAGAGGTTGTATGTAGAGTACCAAATACTAAATGGCCTGTTTCAGCAGCAGTTAATGCTAAACGAATCGTTTCTAAGTCTCGCATTTCACCAATCAAAATAACATCTGGATCTTCACGTAAGGCACTACGTAATGCCATTTCAAAGTTTAATGTATCTTTGTGTACTTCACGTTGGTTAATTAGCGATTTTTTCGCTGTGTGCACAAACTCAATCGGGTCTTCTATCGTTAATATATGCTCATTACGAGAATCATTAATATAATCAACCATTGCAGCTAATGTCGTTGATTTACCAGAACCCGTAGGCCCTGTCACCAATACGAGACCACGCGGGTAATCTGAAATATCTTTAAAAATAGAAGGCGCGCCTAATGCTTCTAGGGTTAACACTTCACTTGGAATGGTACGAAATACTGCAGCAGAACCACGGTTTTGATTAAATACATTCACACGGAATCGAGCAAGGTCTTTAATTTCAAAAGAGAAATCCGTTTCTAACAACTCTTCAAAATCTTTACGTTGTTGGTCACTCATAATGTCATAAATTAAATTATGCACCTCTTTGTGCTCTAAGGCAGGCATGTTTATTTTACGTACTTCCCCATCCACACGAATCATTGGAGGAACACCTGCAGAAAGGTGTAGATCTGATGCTTTATGCTTTACACTAAAGGCTAATAATTCCGTTATATCCATAATTTAAAAATCCTAATAATATGACTAATATACCTAACAATATCGTAGCTGTTGAACAAAAAATAGCCCAAGCTAGTATAAATGCACAACGCCAAGACAAAGTGCGGTTATTAGCTGTGAGTAAAACCAAACCGGTTTCCTCAATTAAACAGGCTTTCTTACAGGGTTTATCTCACTTTGGAGAAAACTATGTACAAGAAAGCGTAGAGAAAATTCAACAAATAAAAATAGATCCAGAGTTTGATAGACCCATTCACTGGTATTTTATTGGTCCATTACAATCGAATAAAACCCGCCCTGTTGCAGAGCATTTTGATTGGGTACAAAGTGTGGACCGTTTAAAGATAGCACAACGTTTAAGTCAACAACGCCCAGATGATATGCCAGACCTTAATATTTGCTTGCAAGTTAATATTAGCGGAGAACAGAGCAAATCGGGTACTACTTTATCGCAAGTATTAGAATTGGCAGCACAAATTCAAGATCTGCCGCGTATAAAACTTCGTGGTATCATGGCGATTCCGCAGAAAAGTGACGACCCAAAAATAGTCGAGGAACAATTTTTAGCATTGCATGAAATTTATCAAACCCTACAACAGCAATATCAAGATATCGATACACTGTCGATGGGAATGAGTGGCGATTTAGAAAGTGCAATTAAATGCGGCAGTACCATGGTACGCATTGGCACCGACATTTTTGGCGCACGATAAAACGTTAATAAAAGGAAAAACATAATGCAAGATAAGAAAATCACCTTTATTGGTGCAGGCAACATGGCTGGCAGTATCATTAATGGTTTAGTAAAAGGTGGCTACCCAGCCAACTTGATTTGCGCATCAGCACCTAGTTTAACCAATACTCAACAACTAGCGGACGACCTAGCAATTACAGCAAGCCAAGATAATAACCAATCTGCAACTTGGGCAGATGTGATTGTATTAGGCGTTAAACCACAAATGATGGCCGATGTGTGCCAAGCATTGGTAGATGGTGGCGTTGATTTTTCTAATAAATTAGTGATTTCAATTGCAGCCGGTGTTTCTGTAACACGTTTCCAATCAGTATTGGGCGAAAATACGGCCGTGATTCGTACTATGCCAAACACCCCTTCTTTATTACAAAAAGGCATGACAGGTTTATTTGCATCACAACAAGTGTCAGCACAAGACAAAGATTTTGCTAGTGAACTCATGAGCGCAGTAGGTGAAATTGTATGGGTTGAAGATGAAGCACAAATTAATGGTGTGATCGCAGCAGCTGGTTCAGCACCCGCTTATTTTTTCCTATTTATGGAATCAATGCAGAAAAAAGCGATGGAGATGGGCTTCAGTAAAGAAGATGCACGTTTACTGGTACAACAATCTGCCATTGGTAGTGCTGAAATGGTAAAACAAAATGCACACCTAGACCTTGAAACTCTTCGTAATAACGTTATATCTAAAGGAGGTACAACTGCAGAAGCTATTCGTACCTTCAACGAGCTAGACCTACCAGAAATCGTAGGTAAAGCGATGCAAGCTGCATCAGATCGCGGCGCAGAAATGGAAAAACTATTTTAACCCATTGCTATAAACATTCTATAAAAGGTAGAAATAAATGAATGCAGTTAACTTTTTAATCGATACCGTTTTTGACCTGTATCTAATGGTGGTTTTATTACGTGTTTGGTTACAACTAGCAAGAGCAGATTTTTATAATCCATTCAGCCAGTTTATTGTAAAAGCAACACAACCTGTTGTTGCGCCTCTACGTCGTATTATCCCACCTATTGGCGGATTAGATACCGCGACGGTATTATTTGCATTTGTTGTTGCAGTTGCAAAAATTTTGGTACTAAGTGCCGTACTAAACTATGGGATTAACTTACCTATCGTATTAGCTTCTGGTTTATTTATCTTAGTCACTGCGATCTTTAAACTGCTATTCTGGGTATTAGTAATACGTGCAATCTTAAGTTGGGTTAGCCAAGGTCAACACCCTGTTGAAGCTGTCATGATCCAATTAACTGAACCATTGCTTCGTCCTATTCGTCGTATCATTCCACCACTAGGTGGTTTTGATTTATCGATGTTAGTGGTATTACTTGGCTTACAATTTGTAGAAAAATTAGTGACGGACTTACTGGCACAAATACTCGGTTAATCACCTTCTGAATGACCGTAATATAAGGTATGGCGAAATATCCTCGCCATACCTACATCTCTTCATAACTTTCCTTCACCTCCGCTAACAAAACAGTATAATCCCCCAATAACAGCAAAAAATAATCACACGCTTTATTTTCAATGATAAATGTTAGGAAATACGATGAAACAAAAATGGGTACTGGCCACGGGCAATCAAGGCAAAGTAAAAGAGATGAGCGAATTACTGAATAGTTTTTCTATTGAAGTTTTACCGCAAAGCCAATTTAATGTGCCAGATGTACCAGAAACAGGTACAACTTTTGTTGAGAATGCGATTATTAAAGCACGCCATGCATCTAAGCTGACAGGATTACCAGCCATTGCCGATGATTCTGGTTTAGAAGTCGATTTCTTAAATGGTCAACCGGGGATCTACTCTGCACGTTATGCTGGAGAAGGTGCAACAGACAGAGATAACATCGATAAGTTACTGTCAAAGTTGGTGGGTATTAACCCAGAACAACGTAAAGCACGTTTTCAATGTGTACTGGTTTATCTTCGCCATGAGCTAGATCCAACGCCTATTATTTGCCAAGGCACGTGGGAAGGTAGCATTACAGAAGCAGTATTAGGTGAGCAAGGTTTTGGTTACGACCCAATATTTTGGGTTGAAAGCGAACAATCAACCTCTGCACAACTCACTAAACAACGTAAAAGTGAATTAAGTCATCGCGGTAAAGCATTAACTCAATTAGTGAGTTTACTAAAAGAGCAGTTATCAGCTAACGCGTAAACGCAACTTTCGCTATACAGATATTTTAAAGCGACTTTTATAGTCGCTTTTTAGATTGGAAAAATTAATGTTACAACTTCCCCCGCTCAGTTTATATGTTCATATCCCTTGGTGTATTGAAAAGTGCCCCTATTGTGATTTTAATTCTCACAAACTAAAGGGAGAGATACCTGAACAAGAATACTTAAATGCATTAATAGATGACTTAAAACAAGACTTACGTTTTGTGCAAGGACGTCAGCTATTTAGTATTTTTATTGGTGGTGGTACACCGAGCTTAATTTCAGCTCCAGGTATTAAATGGCTATTGGAAAATATTCAAGGATTAATTCCTTTCCAAGAGGGAATTGAAATCACCCTAGAAGCAAACCCAGGTGCGATTGAAAATCAAAAAATCGCTGACTTTAAAAGCGCGGGTATCAATCGTTTCTCATTTGGAGTACAAAGCTTCCAACAGGATAAGCTCACTAAGTTAGGGCGAATTCATGGTGTGGAAGAAGCAAAAACAGCTGCCAGACAAGCACACCATGTGGGCATGAAAACCTTCAATCTAGACTTAATGCATGGGTTGCCAAACCAAAGTTTAGATGATGCAATGAGCGATTTAAACACTGCTATCGAACTTAACCCAACGCACCTGTCTTGGTATCAATTAACCATTGAACCAAATACTCAATACTTCTCTCATCCTCCTAAATTACCCGATGATGAAGTACTTTGGAGCATTCAAGAAGCAGGATTAAAATTATTAGCTGAGCATGGATATCAACAATATGAAATATCTGGTTATAGCCGACCAGGTTGGCAGTGTCAGCATAATTTAAACTATTGGCGTTTTGGTGATTACCTTGGCATTGGCTGTGGCGCACACGGTAAGTTGTCATTGCCTCTTGAAAATAAAATAGTACGTACCACTAAAATCAAGCACCCTAAAGGTTACTTAGAGCCAAGTCGGCCGTTTATGGATGATTGCATTAATGTAAACCCAGATGACTTAGTATTTGAATATATGATGAATCGCCTTCGCCTAATGGAAAGTTTTAATTTTTCTGAATTTGAAGATTACACAGGCTTGAACCGTTCAGCATTAAATCCAGCATTACAACAAGCAGAGCAAAAGGGATTAATAAGTGTCACGGCTGAAACTGCTCAGGTCACTGAATTAGGTCATCGTTATTTGAATGAATTATTAACTATGTTTATGGATTAATAGCAGGTATTTAAGTATGCAAACAAGCAGTCGGGCAACTACAGTCAAAAAAGCGGAATTTATCGGCGGCGTAAAAGCTGCGATCCCTTTAATTGTGGGCGGTATTCCTTTTGGTATTTTATTTGGCACTTTAGCACCAAGCAGTGGATTATCGGTGTGGGCAACCATGGCGATGTCGTTAATTGTATTTGCTGGTTCAGCTCAGTTTATTGTGTTGGCACTGATTGCAGTTCAAGCACCTTTGGAAGTCATTCTATTGACCACTTTTGTGGTCAATTTACGTCATTTATTATATGCAACGGCATTAGTGCCTCATATTAGTAACTTGTCATTTCCATTACGTAGTTTGTTAGCCTTTGGTTTAACTGATGAAACCTTCGCTAATATGAGCCAACGCTACCAACCTAGCTCTCCCTTAGGTGATGACCATCAGTTTGCGCATTTTTTCTATCTTGGCTCTATGTTTAGTTTTTATGTGAGCTGGTCATCCGCTACTGCAATTGGCTTAATATTAGGTAATGTTATCCCAGATATGACCAGCTGGGGATTAGAGTTTGCTATGTCAGTGACTTTCATTGGTATGGTTGTTCCTTACCTCAACACTAAAGCCATGTTCAGTGCTATGCTCAGTGCCGCTATCGCCTCTTTATACTTTGCATATTTACCTAATAAATTAGGGCTTATTGTGAGTGCATTAATTGGCGTTGCAGTAGGATTAACTGTGGTGTATTTTCAAAAATCCCCGCTTTCTCAGGAGAAACAAGTATGAGTGAAGTTTGGTTAATCCTAGGGATGTTTGTTATCACCTTTGGCATTCGATTTGTTATGTTCGCCTTTGCTGGGAAAATTAACTTTCCAATCTGGATGCAGCAGTCCTTAAAGTTTGTGCCACCAGCGGTATTAACGGCCATTATTGTTCCGGCGGTAGTGATGCCAATGGGTGAGATCGATTTCAGTTGGCACAATGTGTATCTGCTCGCGGCGATATTTAGCGTAGTGATTAGTGTGGTCACTAAAAGCCTGCTTAAAACGATCTTCTTTGGTATGTTGCTATTTCTATTACTGAAATTTTTGATGGGCTAATAGCAATTATATTAAGCACCAATTAAGCACCAATAAAAAAGCCGATGTGGTTAAACATCGGCTTTTTCATTTAAGGCTAACGGATAGCTTGAGTGATAGCTTACTCAGGTGCTGGACCGTCTTGCTCTTCAGTTTCTGGTGTTAATACTGGTTTAGCCAGTAAAATCTCACGTAACTTGCCATTTAGCTCTTCAGCTACCGCTGGGTTTTCTTGTAAGAACTTACAAGCATTAGTCTTACCTTGACCAATTTTGCTACCGTTGTAAGCGTACCAAGAACCTGATTTTTCAACTAACTCTTGCTTAACACCTAGGTCGATTAATTCACCTAAGTTGTTAATACCTTGACCGTATAGGATTTGGAATTCAGCTTGTTTAAATGGTGGAGATACTTTGTTCTTAACCACTTTAACACGTGTTTCATTACCAGTAATTTCATCACCGTTTTTAACGGCACCGATACGGCGGATATCTAAACGTACTGACGCATAGAATTTAAGTGCATTACCACCTGTTGTTGTTTCTGGGTTACCAAACATAACGCCAATCTTCATACGAATTTGGTTAATGAAGATACACATAGTGTTAGTTTGTTTAATGTTACCCGTTAGTTTACGTAATGCTTGTGACATTAGACGAGCTTGAAGACCCATGTGTGAATCGCCCATATCACCTTCAATTTCAGCTTTTGGTGTTAATGCAGCAACCGAATCGACAATGACAACACCCACTGCGCCAGAACGAACTAGCATGTCACAGATTTCTAATGCTTGCTCACCCGTATCAGGCTGAGAAATAAGTAACTCATCAACATTTACGCCTAATTTTCTTGCGTAAGATGGGTCAAGCGCATGCTCTGCATCGATAAATGCACAGGTTTTACCCTGTTTTTGTGCTTCAGCAATCACTTGTAATGTCAGCGTTGTTTTACCTGAACTTTCTGGCCCGTAGATTTCAACAATACGACCGTAAGGCAAACCGCCTATTCCCAACGCAACATCTAATCCTAATGAACCCGTTGACACTGATTCTATTTCCATCATTGCTGCGGCACCGTCTCCAAGACGCATGATTGAACCTTTACCAAATTGCTTCTCAATTTGGCCTAACGCCGCGGCTAATGCTTTATCTTTATTTGCGTCTTGACTCATTATTCTCTCCAGTGGTTTTGATTTTTTACTGTATATGCAATCAGTATACTGCCCATTTATACAGTATCAAGTTTTTTATTAAAAATATCGCTATATTTGTGCTGATCCTAGCGCATCTGCGTTCTCTATTAAACCTAATAACGCTAAACGAATGGCCTGTGTTCTTACTTCTGAGCGGTTACCAACAAACAGGTAACTTTCTGTCTTATGACCGCTATGTGCGTTATACCAAGCAATGCATACTGTGCCAACGGGTTTTTCTTCACTGCCACCTTCAGGACCAGCGATGCCACTAATAGCCACAGCAATATCCGCATCTGAGTTTTTTACTGCGCCAATGGCCATTGCATTCACCACCTCTTTAGAGACGGCGCCAAATGTATTAATCAATTCAGGGTCAACGTCTAGCATCTGAGTTTTTGCTCCATTACTGTAGGTAACAAAACTACGATCAAACCACAGTGAACTTCCAGAAATTTCCGTAATAGCGTATGCTACACCACCACCGGTACAGGATTCTGCGGTTGTCGCGACTAAGCCAGCATTAGTTAATTTTTCACCTAATGCGAGCGCTAATTCTTTAACGGTTTTTTCAGTTAGCATAATTTTCCGCCTTTTTTAGAAATAGTTATTTTAAGTGTATTCATTATGAAGCCAACAGCACAAGAATTAAAACAGCATACTCCCATGATGCAACAATTTTTAACCTTAAAAAGTGAGGTACCAGACACCTTACTATTTTATCGTATGGGCGACTTCTACGAATTATTTTTTGAAGATGCACGTAAAGCATCACAATTATTAGGTATATCGCTAACCCAACGTGGCAAAACTGGCGGTAATGCAATCCCTATGGCAGGTGTTCCTTACCATAGCGTAGAGGGATATTTAGCGAGATTAATTAATCTAGGTGAATCCATTGCTATTTGTGAGCAAGTTGGCGATCCGGCGACGAGTAAAGGTCCAGTTGAACGTAAAATAGTACGTATTATCACACCAGGGACGATCACCGATGAAGCCTTGTTAGATGATAAGCAAGATAACTTACTGTGTTCTGTGTATCAACAAGGTGATAACTTCGGTATCGCATCACTTGATATTGGTAGTGGGCGTTTTATTGTTAATGAATTTGCTAAAGCAGAAGCCTTGCAGGCAGAAATACAACGTTTAAATCCTGCAGAGTTACTTTACCCAGATAACTTTGAATCGATCGAACTTATTGAACATCTACCTACCATTCGCCGACGCCCTGAATGGGAATTTGAATTTGGTACCTGTAAGAACCTATTAACCCAACAATTAGGGACACAGGACTTAGTGGGTTTTGGTATTGAGCAATCACACTTTGCTATTTGTGCTGCTGGCGCAGTATTACAATATTTAAAAGATACACAACGTACCGCATTAACGCATATTCAATCAGTCACATTAGAGCAAAGCACTGACACAGTTATTTTAGATGCCGCAACACGCCGTAACTTAGAATTGACCTTTAACCTCTCAGGCGGAACCGATAATACCCTAGCACAAGTCCTTGATACCACTGTGACACCTATGGGTAGCCGTTTATTAAAACGTTGGATCCACCAGCCTGTACGTAACTTAACCGTGTTGAATTATCGTCAAACCATGATCCAAACATTAATGGATTTTGATTTAACTGATGCACTGTCTATTCCATTAAAACAGATTGGCGATATTGAACGAGTGATTGCTCGCTTAGCACTTCGCTCTGCTCGTCCTCGTGATTTAACACGTTTACGTTGTGCTTTCTCTTTACTGCCTGAATTACAACATTTGATTGCAGAGTTACCAAAAGAGTTAGTCGCTACCTTAAGTGAAGAGATGGGCAATTACCCTGAACTATTAAATTTACTAGAAACAGCGGTGATCGATAACCCGCCTGTATTAATCCGTGATGGTGGCGTAATTAAAGAAGGGTATAACGAAGAGCTAGATCATTGGCGTAATTTATCAAAAGGAGCAACGGATTACTTAGAAGCGCTTGAACAGCGTGAACGTGAAAGTACCGGCATTAGTACCTTAAAAGTAGGTTATAACCGAGTACACGGTTACTTTATTGAAATTGGACGTAGTCAGTCAGACAAAGTACCCGAGCATTATGTACGTCGCCAAACCCTAAAAGGCGCTGAACGATACATTATTGCTGAGTTAAAAGAGCATGAAGAGAAAGTCCTCTCTAGCCAAGGGAAAGCATTAGCATTAGAAAAGAAACTGTATGAACAACTTATTGATCTATTGTTACCACATTTAAGAAGCTTACAATTTACTGCCAAAGCGTTAGCGGAATTAGATGTACTTAATACCTTAACTGAACGAGCATTAACCTTAAACTACGTTCGTCCTGTTTTACAGAAAGAAAATGGCATTAACATTCAAGAAGGTCGTCACCCGGTCGTTGAACAAGTGAGTAAAACACCGTTTATTGCTAACCCTGTTAATTTACATAATGACAGACGTATGTTGATCATTACCGGCCCGAATATGGGGGGTAAATCGACCTATATGCGTCAGGTTGCCTTAATGGTACTGATGGCACATATTGGTAGTTTTATTCCAGCAGAAAGTGCAACCATTGGTCCAATTGATCGCATCTTTACGCGTATTGGTGCATCCGATGATTTAGCCAGCGGACGATCTACTTTTATGGTTGAGATGACGGAAACGGCTAATATTTTGCATAATGCAACGCCTAATTCATTAGTGTTAATGGATGAGATTGGTCGTGGTACGAGTACCTTTGATGGTTTATCACTGGCCTGGGCTTGTGCTGAACAGTTGGCTGAGAAAATACAAGCCTATACGCTATTTGCGACACACTACTTCGAATTAACCCGTTTACCAGAAACTATTCCTGAACTGGTGAATGTGCACCTTGATGCTGTAGAGCATGGTGACAGCATCGCTTTTTTACATGCATTACAAGAAGGTGCGGCGAATAAGAGTTATGGTCTACAGGTAGCTGCTTTAGCTGGGGTTCCTAAAAATGTATTAGAGAATGCCAAAATAAAGCTGCAGCAACTAGAATCCAACTCTATACAAACAGAGGCAACAACAAACAACATAGAGCAGCCCGTAATGATACAACAACAGGCAAGTTTAGCCTTAGAAGCGCCAGAGCCTCACCATGCTGTTGCGCTACTGCAAGATATAGACCCTGATGAATTAACGCCTAAGCAAGCATTAGCCATGTTATACCAATTAAAAGAGCAGCTATAAGGCTTTATTAGAACAAAAAATACATGGCAATATTACTGTCATAAAACTTTGTTTAAATAGTTTCTATTGAACTAGGTGCTCTTACTCAGTCCTCAATCTGCATATAATCTAAAAGCGACTCAATGAGTCGCTTTTTTGTACTTGTGACACTCCCCCACTATACTTTTAAAAGCGCTAATATTTTGTTGCCACACTCATCTCTTACTTAACGACCTATTTAATACCAATCATAGTAA
>NZ_QOCB01000137.1 GCF_003318165.1 Psychromonas sp. B3M02 | reverse complement strand
TAATACAATTGGTATTAGCCACAAACTCACGGGAAACTATAATGATGAAACATTTAATTGTAGGGTTAACCGGCTTACTGGCTTTAGCAACGACCACTTCAGTGTATGCTGACAATGTCGAGATCGCATTAAAACATAATCTCGATGGATATTTAAATGGTTATTGTTTAGATATCAGTGGTGGAGGTAAAAACATAGATCCAGCCAATGGCTTACAAGTACACACTTGTTATAGCTATAAGGGAGCTCTGGGTTCAGACCAGATTTTTACTACTGAGAAGCTTAGTGAAGATAAGTTATATATGCCAGAGTTTAACGTTTGTGCTCAAGTGACGGAAGCAATCGAAGGCGCACAAGTCACACTTCATAACTGCGACCAAAACAAGCTACAGCAAATTTCACTGTTAGGTGATGGAACCATCCGCCCGCTTGCCGATGAATCATTATGCTTTACTGCATCACTATCAACACGCCGAGGTCTTCAAGGTACTTCCAACCATCAAATAAAAGATCTCACCTTACAAAAATGCAGCCCAGACCGAGCTATTTTTCAGCAATGGTTTACACGCACGGGCATTTAAACGGTGATAGCAGTTGTATTGAATAAGAAAGCTAAGTTTCATATAAAAAATAACTTAGTTTCAGGCATAAATTGAATTTATCGAAGATTAACTTAGTTAATCTTCGATAATGAATGAAAAGGTATTCATTATTTAACTATTGCTAATCGATTATATTAATTGTTGTTTAAAGCATAAGTTGTCCTAATATTTTAACTTAAAGCTAGTAAATACAGTATTCTTATTTTTAGAGAAACAACAAAAATAAAGCATAAGATGGCATAAAAACAAACAAAATAAAACATAAGATGGCAATATATTAATGATCCACATCTATTGTCGAACGACTATTTATATTGAAATTTTTCACCTTTCATAGATTTAAAAATAGTTTGTTGAAAAATACTAATTCATTTCAGCCCCATGACGTGTTTAGAGTCGCTAAGCTCCCATTTAATCAAATCATCATTTGACCAAGTTTTTTAGATCTATGTAATATGTTTAATAAATTGATGGAACATCTAAGAGGGGATAAAATGTATAAGACTTACAAGATCAACTCTAGTTACGTGTTATTAGGAAGTGCTGTTGCATACTCTCCATTGCGGACAGGTATATTCATTATTGAAGGTTTGTATCTAAACAAAAATAGTGAGCTAAAATGGTACAACTATCTAGCAGATAGTCGCCTCTTGCAATTTGACTCTATTGAAGAAGCTCTCAAATATACTGAATCTTTAAACACTCACTTGCAAGAAAACATAACCTCACTATCCCTGAATCCAGATGAAAAATCATCTCTACGATTAAAAATATCTAAATCAGTTACATGCAAGAACAGGATAATTACGGAAGAGATGCAAATGTATAATGTAGCAATTTCTCACCATTCCAAAACGATCCCCCCCGCATTCGATGCAATTGAAATTAACTTCGAAAAGTTAAAAAAACCTCTATTTGAGCAGTTAAAAGTTACCCCCTATATCAGCATATTTGCGTGTCCTCAACATGACGTTCTTCTAATCCAGAACCCCAATAAAAAGACTGATTGGGGACAACATACGAAACTAACAAAAAAACGCTTAGAACTATTTTATCGTGCACGGATTTGCGAAGGGTTCGAGCTATCAGCAGAAGAGCACTGGGGAGAAACTAAAGCGGAAATCCGAAGACGATTGTTACCCAGAGCGAACCAACTCTTACACCTTGCCAGTGTTAAAAGACTTCTAGCTGAGGCATTAATAAATGGCCATAAAGTATTAGTTTTTGGGGGTTATGTATTTTGGTATGAAGAGTCGAATTTGAAATGGGAAGTGAAGTTAACCAAAGACACATACGATACATCTTCATCAAAAACTCTATGGAATGAGGGAACAATACTATCTAAAAATCATGGACGCTTAATTGTCCTTCCTTACAAGAAAAATAATGGTAATCAAATCAGTGGCCATACTAAAAATGCCCCCAACGACTCACCCGCTTTACCTAGACATAAGGATGAATACGTAGAACTACCTTTTATCAAGCTAGAAGGAGACCTGATGTATGAACTTATGGGGGAAATACATTACCAATGACAATATTTTTTGATGTGTAAAAATTATTGGTATTGCTACCTGTTACGTTCCACTCTACTCAAATTAGATATTAAGTTAAGTGGTATAACCATACTAGAGTTGGTAAGTTTCAAAGTTAGTAATTCGACCAACTCACTTGTCCGAACACGAGTTAAAAAACTCTAGGTACAAAAGGAGTTAACCATGCCAGAATATTATGTTCGAATTGTCACAGACAATTTCACTTTAGGTATATGCCATCAAATTGTTGATAAAAATAATATTTTATTGATATATATATGAATCAATAGGAGAATAAGCCAACTTTACTATAGGCGTAAAAAATGAATTATAACTATTCTGACCTATCACCAACGCAATTTGAAGACCTAGTAATTCAACTATGCTTTGAACTCTTTGGGATAGGAGCAGAGACATTCTCAAATGGCCCCGATGGTGGTCGTGACTCTAGATTTGAAGGCCTAGCTCAAATGTACCCCTCCGAATCTCGCGCTTGGGATGGATTAACTGTAATTCAAGCAAAACACACTATTAGTTATAACAGTAAGTTTAGTGATCCTGAATTCTTTAATCCAACATCAGAAAGTGCAACAATCACTACTGAGGCAAAGAAAATTCAGAAGCTTATCGATAATGATGGGATTAATAATTACATCATTTTTTCTAACAGAAAATTGCCTGCTAATTTTAATGAAAAAATTAAAGCATACCTATCTTCTGAAACTGGCTTAGCCAAAGAAAATATTGGATTAGTTGGAGTGGAAGCTATGGGGAACTTTTTCAAGCGATTTCCTCACGTAACAAAAGCTGTTGATTTAAACCCTTACGATGTACCTTTGAACATTCATCCAGATGACTTGGCTGATGTAATTATATCTATTAAAGAAGCTTTGCCTAATATAAAGAAAAAAGACATTGAGCCAAATCTTGAAAGAACTGACTTCGCCAATAAAAACAGACTCAACAATCTAACATCAGGTTATTCGCGCGCTATCCTTAAGAAGGTTGGAGATTTTTATGAAATTGAAGATTTCTTATCAATGCCCGATAATGACGACTATCAACAAAAGTACATCGAAACAGCAGAAGAGTTACATGCTAAAATTTGCGTATACAAACGAGACAACCACTCTTTTGACCAAGTTATAGAGAAAACCATTGAGTTAATTCTCGATAGAGACAACGACTGTAAAAGAAACAAGGCTCTAACAAGAACAATGGTCTATTACATGTACTATAAATGCGATATTGGTGAAAACTATGTTGCTTAAACCAAATAAAAATGCAAATCCAGATTTGACTGTGATGGCTGCTTCATCTTTCGTATTGAAACAACTTAAAAAAAACCAATTCGAAACAATGACAGATCTAAGATTAGCGTTAATGGAAAATAACAAAGATTCAGTTTCTCTATTAGAGTCATCATTAGAATTCCTCTTTCTTCTGGGGCTAGTTGAGTATCATTCAAAGAACGATTTAATCGAGTATATCGGTTCATGAAAATTTCAAAAATTTATTCTAATAAACCAAATGTTTTTGAGCCAATCGAGTTTAATGATGGATTTAATGTCATCATCGGCGAGATTCGACTCCACGATGATAAAAACAAGGATTCTCATAACCTTGGCAAAAGTAAGCTAGCAGAGCTTATTGACTTTGGTTTCCTAAAGCAGCGAAGTAATAGCACATTTTTGTTCAAACATTTTAGTCGATTTAAAGAATTCGTTTTCTTTTTTGAGATTAAGTTAAACGATGAAAATTACATTACAATACGCAGATCTGTAGCGAAAAACACACAGATTTATATAAAACGCCATACAGAAAGATATCAAGACTTCACTACTCTTTCCGACCCCAACTGGGATTATGAAAAGCTAACATTCGACAAAGCGAAGTTATTACTAGATAGCTTCCTTAATTTGACATCTATTTCGCCTTGGACTTACCGAATGGCGATGAGCTACTCACTAAGAAATCAAGATGATTTCAATGATATTTTTCAACTGAAGAAGTTTGGACGTGGAAAAGACTTAAGTTGGAAGCCCTATATTGGTCATGTGCTTGGATTTGATGCAGAGAATCTTAAAAGTAACTACGAATTAAAAATTAGCATAGACAAAATCACTGACAAGCTAGCCGACCTACAAAAAGAAATAGGGCTATATCAGGGTGATGAAGAAGAGATGCTTCAAGATGCTTTATCTCTTAAACGTCAAGATGCGCAAACATTGCAAGAGCAACTAGATGCCTTTAATTTTGATGATTTAGATACAAAAGCAGTGGAAGAGCTATCCGAAGATATTGATGGTGAAATTGAAGAACTCAACCGTGTACGCTACTACATTAATACTAATTTAAAAAAACTCCGCCGAGCACAATCGAAACAGCCTACATCATTCAATGTAAGCAAGACTGAGAAACTTTTTGAAGAAGCAGGCATAATGCTTGGCGACCAAATAAAAAAATCTTATGAAGAACTTCTAGAATTTAATCGCAGGATAACAATTGAGCGCACTGACTTTGTTAAACAACAGACTCACGATTTGGAACAACAACTTATAGACGTATCGACTCGATTGACAGAGCTTAACGCTCAAAAATCACAAAGAGTTTCGTTTTTAACGAGCACTAACGCATTTGAAAAATACAAAGAAGTATCAAGCCGTCTATTGTTAATCAACACAGAAATAAACGCTATAAGAAGAAAACTAGATATTAGCGAACAAATTAAAAACAAGAGGAGTGAATCAAGATCCTTAAGTAATCAAAAAAATGAGATTATTGAAAAAATAAGAATTAACAGAGATTCTGTCATGCAATCAGAAACCTCTATCTATAAGACTATCAAAGAAAGTTTCACGAACTTCGTGAAACTAGTTCTCGACAAAGATGGTAGAATTTCAACAGAACAAAATGGTGAAGGTAACTTGGTTTACCACGCAGGATTTGTTGATGGAAAGTTCAACTACACAAGCGAATCAGATGGATGTAGCTACAAGAAAATTCTTTGCATGGGGTATGATTTAGCTGTAAATATTGCTTACGTAAATAAGGATTTTATACGCTTTATTTATCATGATGGTGGATTAGAAACCCTCGACACTAGAAAGAAATTAGAATTCTTAAAATATGCACGTAGCATACCCGAGCTTTATGGCACTCAATATATACTGACTTTAATAGACTCTGACCTGCCCGATGAAGTTACGTTTACAGATGATGAAGTCGTATTGACCTTGCATGACGATGGTGACAAAGGTTTGTTATTTAAAATGCCACCTTGGTAGCAACTGGAAAAAGGAGCCTTTCTGCTCCTTCTTTCCAACGATGCGATCACCAAATACTAAGCAATAGTTACCGCCTCATCACAAACACCTAAAATATCATAGTAAACATATACAAATAGATCGACTTTAGCCTCATTAGTATCGTTATAATGTATAAATAACGGGGTTTCACCTTCAAAAGAAGAAGTATTTGAAGACAGGTTAAGTGATACTTTATTACAATCTATAATCAATACTTCTTCTGAATTAGCCGTAAAAGCAATAGACTTAGCGCATTGAGAATGTTCCCATTGCCCCCTTTCAATGCCACTAAACCCAAGAGCCTTGAGCTTATCTTTAGACGCAAAAACCAAACTATTGTCAATAACTATAGATTCTTTAAATCTAGTCTTAGCAATATCAATAAAACGATTATAGAGTTCCTGAATTAAATTATTCGCAACACTTTTTCCATAATAATAGCCACCTCGATCTTGTTCAGAGCATTCAATCAGCAACTTACGGTTAACTTTATGTTTCAACAAGCAAAGATCTTTTTGTAAAATCTGCTTTTTATAGTCAATACTTAGAATTTTAGATAACTTAAAACCTTCATTCCAACCAAGTTCTATCTCATTTTTCAACGTAAGCCATTTATCAGTAGCAATAGGCTTGCTTTTTTCATGGCTACTCATACGTAAGTCAATCGCTACAATTGATTTTCTAATCTCATCACCGACTGAATACACTACTTTATTACTAAAAATGTTACCTATTATTTGCTTTTCTTGTTCCAAAAGTTTCTTTAATATTTCCTTTTGAGCCTTACTATCGTCAATACTTCCAGATGGATAGAGCAAGCTAATACTGTTTCCTTTTTCGTAAAAATAACAAAGTTGAAATAAAAATGCCCTAAATGCGTAAGGGGCAATTTCATGTCTATCGTGAAATCTGTGGCGACTAGTAATTACTTTATAGTTTTTCAGAATTAATTCGAGTAGCTCCACAACATGGCTGGCCAGCATTACTTCGCCAATATAGGAACCTGTAGTTTCTCGCGGTTGCTTCCATTCCAAACAATCATAGAACTCTTGCCAGCGTTTCGAGAATGCAAGCCAAGCAGAGAACTCCCAACCAATTCCTTTAACAAAAGTTAAAAATATTGACTCATAAAATTCATCAATGTCTATTGCGTCACGAGCATTTTTAACTTCAATAACTGTTAATGGTTCCGAAGATGGATAGTTACCATATCTTGCATAAGCTCTTCCATCAGAAAGAGATGAAAGCAAATCGTCAATCATCCCTATGTTGTATATCGTAAACTCAGTTTTATTAAAATCTGTCCAAAATTTAGATATCCAACGCATGCTTTTATCATTAGGGCAACTATAACAGTAAGGTTGACCGCATTCCCCATGAAGGTTTTCTGAAATATTTTTATAAATTTTAAGAATCTTACTCGGATGATCATTAGCAACTAAGTAAAGCACATCTATAATCGTTTTACCGGCAGAAATAACCCCTTCACTACCATTTTTAAATTGTATTTTTTGTGTAATGCCAAAAATATCTCTGAACCACTCACATTCAATTATTAAATCTATCCCTTTACCTGATTGGTTGCTTTGCCATCTAGCAATTTCATAGATATCCGATGACCAATTGATTTTATTGTCATCTGTTATATTGTAAGAATTAGCCACCAATAAATCATACTGTGAATGATGCACTATCTGCGATAAAACAGAAGCTAAAAGCCTTTGAGAATGAAATGACAATTTAGCATCTTCATTTTCTCTTGAAACTCTAATTATTCGATTCAAAGTGTCCCAATACATTTTTATTAATTTGACATCTAAGCTAGATAACGGATTTACCGTTTCGTTATATTTTCCAAAATAATCTATATTTATTTTTTTATGAAATGCAAAAAGAATCTCAGTAAATTCACTTTCCCAACTCTTATTTTTTAGTTGTTCAATTAGAACTTCTAGACCTGCATTTACACTGGTCAAGTTCGATTTAGATAGTCGTTTACCTTCATAGTGGCTAATGACCTTTGCGATCCATTGATTCTTAGCTTTTGTATTTATAGTAATTAAAGAAGTTAATAGCATCGGTCTTTCGAGCTTTAAAAAAATTTTACAGTAGCGTTCTGTTTCTGTTATTGAGCGGTAATAAAGCCGTATATAAAACCAGCTAGCAGAGATAAATATGATAGGAAATAAAGTACATAGAAGAAAACTCATTAATAGCTTGATGTCATTAGAGGGGAAGTCTGTATTAAGCTTAAAAGTCATACTTAGTATAATATATAAAACTGAAATAATAATAAGGCTGACAGGAGTTACAAAAAGCCCTTGCGTAAGACGTTTCGCCAACAGAGTATTATCATACTTTTCGGTAACTTGCCCTGCAATTTGAATAGCTAAAGGAATACCTATTGCAACAAACCCAACAATTAGTGTGTATGTATCACTGATAACATTAGTCAGTTCAGGTAGAAAACTGAGTGAAGTTAAGTAGGATATGAATGAGCGGTATAAATCACTTTCAGAAAACAACTTTACAAACACTTCTATTTCCATGTTTTAATTCCAGCATAATTAATAATTACAAAAAGGTTACCTGATAACGATAAATTATCATAAGATCAATACCATATATTCCACCATGGTTTTTATCCTATACTTCTCTATTAGCCCATAAGGAGTTACTACTATGTTCCTAGAAAGGCTAACACCTTTGGTAATTTAAATAATTTAAGAGGAGATTTTATTGCTTTAAGTTAAGCGATGTAAAATGTACCTCTATTTAATCGAAACATAACATATGAACAATAGGTGGAGTAGGCAAAATTCCAGCAGACACTCCATTTATGGCCCCTGACTTTTTATGTAACGTTAACAATTGGCTAAGATTTATTAGCTAAATATATTCTTTCTTTAATGAAGTTAACTTATTTCTTCTATAACATATTCATACCCACTCACTTTATGACCCAGTAGCTTTTGTATTGCTCTTATTTTACCAATCATCTCTGTTGACTCACTTCTAGCTTGCAACTGATGACGCTGTAGTCTTGCTTTTAATTCTGGAAAACGAGCTGTAAGACGTTTGTATTCTTTAGCCTCTTCAATATTTGCATTTAAGTCTATTTCGTAAAGTTTCAACTCATTCTCTAACAAAATTTGATAAGAATTACTTTTTTGATCGAGTGAACGATCTTCATTTGAAATGATTTTCTTTGATTTTTTTAAACGTCTAATTGGTACAATTTTTGATAAAAAGAACTTTTCAGTTGTTGAGTATAAAACTTTTTTTACTCCTGCATCAAAGTGATCTGTTCTCTTTAACATTCCTGTTTTTATGTTGCGAGATAATTGACGATAAATATATTTCCTAGCTTCTTCTAGAGAAGCAAATTCCCCCTTTTCACAAAATAACTTCTCTTTAGCTTCGCTAACAGTAAAATCATTCATCTTCTGTGTTATTAAAAGATAATACAAAAAAACGTCCATGTTAACTTTCTGACTCATTGCCACACCTCTAAAACAACCATATACTTAGTATTCCTAAGTATACATGGCGATATAAAAACTAGACAATCAATTTTGTGTAATAGTCATAGAGTTGAAATGTCCGTGCAGGTTAAATCCTTTTTTACAATTCGCCTTAAACAGGCGCGAAACAAAATGAAAATAAGTCAAAAAGATTTAGGCATCAAAATAGGGATTGATCCAAGCTCAGCAAGTGGTCGAATGAACCATTATGAGACAGGTAGGCACATGCCAGATATAGCCACGTTACAAAAGTTGGCAAAAGAGTTAGCTGTTCCAGTTAATTACTTCTTTTGTGAAACAGAGGAAAGTGCAACCTTAGCATGCCTGATTGATAAACTTGATGATGATGCCAAACGGAAACTCATTGAGTTGTTAAAAGAGAACTAGTTTGTATTAACTCCAAGCTATTTAGGGTTGTTTTGTTATTAACAATAACGAGCACTCTATAATGTTTTTGATAAAACCATTGCTTAAAAATGATGAACACATCCTTAATTACTTACTACGAATATCTATATACAATGGCTTTAAAAATACGATTCAATTATTACGTTGTATTGATTTCACTTTAACAAATAACCGCCTTCCAACTAATAAAATAGCTTTCGGAGCCTTTTCTACTGAGTCCTTAGTAAAAAATACAAACCTAAAAACAAACAGCTTATCATCAACTTTTTTTCACCGCTCTTGGAATAATTATTATAGGTTTAAGCAGCTTATCATTCCGAGTTCATCTATTAACTTTTCAAAGCCAACATTCTGCCCACAATGTTTTTATGGTGAGCTAAAACACTCCGTACAACATTTTTTACTGCCCATTACCCACTGCCTAAAACATCAATGCATACTTATTGATATTAATCCATCTAATGGGAAGCGTTTAACTTGGTCAACAGCTAATTTACAACAAATAATGAAAGAAGCTAATACGACGACTAAAGAAATGATTCCAATCGTCACCATCAATATTAATCGGTTAGCTTTAGCTCATTCAGAACAGTTGTTAGTTGGTAAAAGTTCGTTTGATCTAAGTAATTATTTAGTTCTGTTGCAGTTTTTTTCACGTTACCATCAACGAAGTTTTACTAACCAAACTAAACAAGCAAAACAGCTCTCTAACGAACAAAGAGTAAATTTATACAACACTGCTAACGAATACCTACATAATTGGCCTACAGGCTTTTATGCTCTTCTCAATAGCTTTATTATTAAACCAATGGCGCAAAGAGGAACAACAGGCATAAGACACTATTTTCGAGATTTATACGACGAAATATATTCAGGTATCAAACAGAAAGTACCTGCTTACCAATTCTTAATGGAAGCTTTTGAGTATTATCTACAATATGAGTTTTCTGAATCAGCTTTTATTAATAATTTTACAAGAATAGAAGCCCCTCTTCATATTAATGCGACTTGGCTTTCCGAAAGCTCTGCGGCGAAATTACTAGATATTCCAGTGTCTCACTTAAAACTATTTGTCAACGCTGCTCTCTTAAAACAGCATAAAAATGGTACACTTTTAAAAAAAGATATTGATGAGTTTGCTCTTAAAGCAAAGGATCATATTACGTTAAAAGAAGTAACACATTTACTCGATATTGGTAAATACCAAGTATTGCAGCTAGTTGAAGCTGGTTTATTAAAATCTATTATTCAACCGAACGACAAATTACGGGATTGGTTGTTTGATATGCAAGCAGTGCAAGAATTGGTCATCCTATTAAAATCTAAGACAACCGATCAAGAAGCACTCTCTACGTCGCTGAAATCTAGTACCTTTAAAGCTTTAACGTTTAAGGGCTTTTGTATTTCAACTGTGATTAAAAATATCCTCAACGATAAAATAGCAATGGTATATTTTGAAAACCTTAATAATTTATTTAGCCTTCAACAGTTCCATCCTTATCTTGATCTTAGTTTTCAACCTAATGAATACGTTAGTCCAAAGCAAGTAAGTGAAAATTTAGAAGTAAATATTAATGCCATATATGACTTTGTAAAACGAGGGTTTTTATTAGGTAGTAAAAAGCAAGTTGGGCGAACATCACGAAAAGTCATGTTAATTCATCAAAGTAGTATAAATTACTTTAAAGACCACTATTACTTAAAAAGTAATATAAACAAAAGTAAAAAACAAAACTATCGACTCGTATCAGGGCCTAAAAAAGGCGGTGGATTGGTCAATTTATACGTCAAAAACTAATGTTGCTAGCTAAATTTATAACCACTTATTTTTAGCAAAATAGGAAGTTTATGTAGAAAAAGGACATACCTCCCGCTCTGGAGAGAAATCATACCTAACTCTTTATATAATGGCTCAGAGTGAATATTTGTTCTTTTAATTTTCGCTACATTAATTCTGTACAACCTTTCGACAAGAGAAGGAGGGATAGTTATAGAAGGGAAAAATTTGCTTATAATAAGTAACCGTTCAGCAAATAAACTAGTAAAATCTGGATATTTATCATGTGATAAAAAAACATTAATTCTTCGAATTGCAACAGAAATAGAAGTGCAGTTTTTATTCTTAGCCATTAACTCATCAATAGCATAAATTGTTAGCTGCTTACTATTAAAAATATCTAACACTGCATTTATTAAAATAATTCTATCTTTAATTGAATACGAGTTATTTTTAGCCCAAAGTTGGTAACTTCTCTCCTGATATAACTCAAAATATGGTTTTAACGCATCGATTTTATTGCATAATCCATCAAGGTCATTAAAAGGTGAAAAGTAATTATTTACCCTATTATCAAGAGTGGTCTTACAATTGATTTTTGGTAATACCTCTGTACTACAAAAAATACAAACCATTGATGTTAATGAAAATTCAGAAAGCACTCTTAAGCATGCCCAACAAGTATCTATCAATAGAGTTTTATGTTTTTCACATGTAAGTGCGTGGCGAAAATGCCAATAAGAATGACAATGATTGTTTTCCAATAAACATAGAGGACATAATTTAATACGATCGTAATTAAAGACTTTCTTATACTTTTTATACCATAATTTATGATCAAAAAGAGATTGAACCTCATTATGACCAGTAATTCTCATTAATTTTATTTTTAGCTCTTCCCTATGAGTTATAATGTAAGTATGAATAGGAATGCCACTAACTTGTTTTATTAACTCACCGGCACTCTTATTTGTGTACCCATTACTTCTAGCTAAACGTAATATATATTGTTGTAATGACTCCTCTTGAAAAGGTACAGGTCGTATTAATAATTTTGCCATTAAAAAATATATTTCAACTTTAGATCTGAAAATATTATTTTCTTTTCAGTAGCATCAACAACACAACTTTGCCCTTTTATTGCATTTGAATTCCAGTATGAATCAGAATTTTGCTGCCTTGCAGTAATATTTTTTAGTTTAATGATGAAGGGGTTTTCTTCATTCAACAACCCCAAATGTCGTTTAGCTGAATTAGCTAAATGTTCAATCGTTAGTAAGCTTTCTTGAGAACGAATAACGTCTATTGCTGCTGGTTTAATGACTTTATTCATTAAGTCAGAAATGTTGCCTGATGATGCAGCAAATAAACGAAAAGCAAAATCTGACTTCCATAATTCTTCTTTACATTCTATCGCCACTTTGTCTAATAATTGTTTTTGAATTTTTTGTATAAACATTTGAAAATATTCAAAGTCATCTAAGGTATAATTAATTAGTTCATGCCTCATACTAAACCTACGAGCCAATTGATGGTTTACATCAAGTACATAAGAACTCCAAGGTAAGCCAAATAAAACAATTGGAATCTTCGTTTTATTGATTAATGTTTTTATCCAATCGGCAATGTCATATACAACCTTATTACTTTTTGTCTCTATCGCATGTTGAAATTCATCTAAAATAATAATTTCTGTTCCTGTACCTTTTAAAAGAATGATAAGCCTGTGTGTTAGTTGCTCTGTATCTCCTCCAGTCCCATTAAGAGGATCACCTAAATCTCTAAGCAGTTGAGAAACAACTGGTTTAGGATGTCTTGCTTTGGGAAGAAGGCTAACTAAAACTGGAATTTTAGTTCTTTGTTCTTCTTCAACTCTAGGATATTTAGCAAGGTACTTTTTAATAAATTCAGACTTTCCTGTACCAGTTTCCCCTGTCACCAAAACACATACAGGTTCGCAGTCGTAATCTAAGTCATATGAGTTTTCACGAGTGTAACGAAGGTCGTCAGAGAGGTTTTGCAAACGCTTAGTTGCAACATAAATTTGATTAATCTGCTTCAGCTTATCTTTTGTTTCACTATTCATAATGCTCTCACAGCTCTAACTCGTCATCAAATTCGTTATTTAACCCATCAAATTTTGAAGTTAAAGGTTGATACTCTATATTTTCAATTTCTTTTTTCGCGGGCTTAGGAACACCTGAGTTAGAATTAGAGTATTCAAGCAATGATCCATTCGTTTCCCCATTTTCTTGTATACCAATATTTTGATATCTTGCCACACGCTGCATTGAGGTAACTTTAGTATCTCTCGATGAGTTTATTTCATTTTCAACAACTTTCATTATTAGAACTTTTGCTCGCGCGATCGATTCAATATCAACTTTTGATTTCAATTGCAATTTAACAAATTTCAAATGAATTTTATGTTGAAACAAAGAAAGCCCCTTAGCATATGCTTGTTTTACCGCTTCAACTCTAAAATATTTTTTTGCTTTATCATCAAATACATAAATTTCACCTAAGTCATCTCTTGATCGCTTGATAGTTACCTTACCAAAGCCATATGTTGAGCGATACTTAACCAGCTCTTCTGAATCATAATTAATATAATCCTTAATGACCCCTGTGCTACCCAACTGAGCAGTGAATGATTCAGATAAAATTAATTTAAGTTTCTCAGGAGATTCAACAATAATAGGAACTCGGCTTAGATCCTCTTTCCAAACTTCTTTCGGAATAATATTTTTCCTAGTACGTGGCTTGCATTGGTAAATATCTATTACCCAAATATGAAAAATAGCCATAAAAGCACTCATTGAAATAACACCATTTTTTTCTGGCCTATAATCAATAGAGTCGTAGATTTTAGTCATTACCTTGCCAGGCTTATCAGACAGTAACTCTTTATTTAAAGTGCTGAAGTACCTTTCTACAGAGCCTTTAAACCACGGATGCTTTGCAGGGTTGTGTTGAATAATAATATTGAGATCATCACAAGCTTCTTCAAAAGCAATGCTTCTAAATTCTTTCCCTCTATCTGTAGCAATAACAGCAGGCTTACCTGCACATAACCACTCATTTTCTATCTCAGGATAAAGCTCTTTCACATATGACTTTGATGACATTGCATGTTGTAATGCTTTTGCAACACTTAGATAACTCGGATTCTCAAAACCAATATAAAAACCTAGTATATTTTTTGATTTATAGTCCAATAATGCAGTCACCCAAGGTCTTCCAAGTACCATCTTTGTTTGGTCATCAACTACAAATAGGTCAAGTTGAGTATGATCTATTTCAGCGCGTTGAAGTATTAGCTTTACCTCTCTCACATTCTTACTTTGTTTAAACTGCACATTGGCAAGTCTCTTACCTTTACGACTTTCAAGTAAAGCTTTTGGAGCAACTTCTTGTATGCGAGATGTAAGAGTGGGGATAGATGGTACTGCAAGCTTATCTTGAGAAGAACGCATACTATTATCGTTCTCAATAAGTGCTTCCATATAATCATGCGAGGAGCTAATTGTAGGGCATGTTTTATTTTTAAAATGATCTATTGCTAATTGAATATATGGCTCTATTTCATTATGAATCTTTGCTTCATAATTCCCTTTATTCTCATGCGCAGGCAACAACCCTCTAATACTATTACCCGCATTAGCATATGCTTTTAACCATCGTTTAAGGGTGCGACATGAAGGGGGAGTATCACTATTTTCTACAGCAACAGAATCAATAACAGGCTGAAGAATTCGATCACTATAGGCCTTGGGGTTTGAATCAATAACAGCTAAAACATATTGATATCGCCTTTTCGCTTCTGCTTTATTTTTTTCTGTATAATCTGAAAAGCTTCTAGAGAGAGAATCACTAATTTCACGTTCACCAATATTTTTAGTTTGAATATTAGCTATTCCAACAAGAATAAGTTCATTGAGCTCAACTCTTGCTCTGGTTGATTCAATTAAACTAAAACTATCCCTCAGCCTAAGTAAGCTATTATCAACACCTAAAATCTCAAATGTTGATTTTGCATTTCCATTCGATATTGTAACGAAATCGCCCTGCTTATAGTTATCATACATATTACTAACCATTTAACCTGATAAGTGAATGAACGCTGAGTATTTCTATTCCTAAATCTGCAATTAATGTTTGATCCCAAATGTATTTGTAGATCTGCTGAAAATCAGCACTGTAATTATCAGCTCTTAATAGCTCGGATATAATAAGGCCTCCTTCACGCTTTAATCTTTCAGCCACAAGTAATAAATAATCAGTTTGAATATCTGCTTTAGAATGCTTGTATAGCAAGCAAAGATTCTCATAGCGATTAGGTCTTAAAATAAATTTATCCGTTATGAGTAATAAATCTTTTCCTAACTCAATGGCGGCTTTTTTCTGAGCAACAAGTTTAAGATAAAAATCTTTGTCTCTTAAAATATCATTTTCAAATTTAATTTCGTAATAACAAGAGTAGCCTTCATAAAAAACCTCAAAATCAGCGGTGTAATAATGTATCGCATCGTCATACCAATATTCAAAACACAATGGTTGGGCTTCGTATTGTATAACTTCTTTATCGAATTCAAGGTGGTAGCAAAAATCAGCTTCTAGTGGGCTTTCAGTGATTGTTGGAGAGTCATCTGATTTAGTTGAAGGGAATTTAGTTATGCTTTTAGAAAGGAGGTTATTTAAATTTCTTTTCGTTGGGGTTCTTTTGCGCATGTGTTGCTCCTCAATACTAAAAGTGTAGTATTGAGGAGCAACAATGTCAACTTATGCTTTATTTAGGACAACTTATGCTTTAACAATGACAACTTATGCTTTAAACAACATTAATCAATGGCAGCCATATCACCACTTTCTTCTAACCATGTTTTACGATCACTCGCCCGCTTTTTAGCCAGTAACATATCCATGACTTCTAACATTTTGTCAGCATCTTCAATGGTGAGTTGTACTAGACGACGAGTATTAGGGTCCATGGTAGTTTCTCGCAACTGCAGGGGATTCATTTCACCCAGACCTTTAAATCGCTGTACGTTAACTTTCCCGCGTTTCTTTTCCGCTTCAATACGATCTAAAATACCATTCTTTTCACCTTCATCTAGTGCATAGTAAACCTCTTTACCAATATCAATACGATATAAGGGAGGCATAGCAACATAAAAGTGGCCAGCATCAACAACCGCTCTAAAGTGTTTTACAAATAGCGCACAAATCAGTGTTGCAATATGTAGCCCATCGGAATCGGCATCGGCTAAGATACATATTTTTCCATAACGTAACGCCGATAAATCACTAGAAGCAGGGTCAATACCAATAGCAACAGAGATATTATGGATCTCTTCAGAGTTTAAAATAATATCTGACTCATCTTCCCATGTATTCTTGATCTTACCGCGCAATGGCATAATCGCTTGGAAGTCTCTATCTCGAGCTTGTTTTGCACTACCACCAGCTGAGTCCCCCTCCACTAAGAACAGTTCACCACGCTCCGGATCTTGAGTCGAACAATCGGTTAATTTACCCGGTAATGCAGGCCCTTGTGTGACCTTCTTACGAGCAACCTTTTTACTTTTACGATTACGTGTTTGGGCATTGTTAATACAAAAATCAGCCAGCGCTTCTGCTTCACTGACATTGGCATTCAACCATAGACTAAACGCATCTTTAACCACACCAGAAACAAACACTGCACATTGTCTTGAAGATAGACGTTCTTTAGTTTGCCCGGCAAATTGCGGCTCTTTAATTTTAACCGAAAGAATATAACTACATTTGTCCCAGATATCTTCTGGACTCAATTTCAAACCACGTGGAAGAAGATTACGAATATCACAGAACTCACGCATCGCATCTAACAAACCTTGGCGGAAACCATTTACATGTGTCCCGCCCTGTGCTGTTGGAATAAGGTTTACATAACTCTCAGTAATTGAATCACCGCCTTCTGGTAACCACACTACCGCCCAGTCAGCCATTTCGCTATTCGCTGAGAACTTACCAACAAAAGGTGCAGAGGGAAGTAATTCGTTTTCAGCAACGGCTTCTAATAAATAATCATTGAGACCATCTTGATAACACCATTCATAGTTATTTTTATTAACACGATCTTTAAATTTAATACTTAGACCAGGACATAACACTGCCTTGGCTTTTAACAGGTGCAATAAACGAGAAACTGAGAATTTAAAGCTATCAAAGTATTTTGGGTCTGGTCTAAAATGAACACTGGTACCAGTATTGCGTTTACCACAGGTGCCTACTTCACTTAACTCTTCGACTTTTTCGCCATTTTCAAAAGCAATATGGAAGACTTTAGCATCACGACGAATTTGTACATCAACACGTGTAGAAAGTGCGTTCACAACTGAAATACCTACACCATGCAAACCACCAGATATTTCATAGTTTTTACCAGAGAATTTACCACCTGCGTGTAACTTACAAAAGATCAGCTCCACCCCTGATATTTTCTCTTCTGGGTGAATATCAATAGGCATACCACGCCCATCATCTATGACTTCTAAGGATTGGTCTTCATGCAGAATAACTTGAATCGAACTGGCATGACCCGCTAAAGCTTCATCCACCGAGTTATCAATAACTTCTTGCCCTAAGTGATTAGGACGATTAGTTTCTGTGTACATGCCTGGTCGATGACGAACGGGATCTAACCCGTTTAATACTTCAATGGAATCTGAATTATATTGTTCGCTCATGCATGCACCTATTTGACGTCTATTATGTAGTGTTGATCTTGGGGTTATTTTTCTGTGCTTAAGTTAACACAGAACAAATATATTGATTGTATGTATTTAATAAAGAAAGTGAATTATTTCTGCTAAGTAACGATCGAAACCAATAAAGCTATGATCACCACCCTTTTCACAAGTTATTTTACACTGAGCGTACTTTTTTAATGCTTCTCTGTAGTCCAATACTTCATCGTTTTCTTGTAATAATACCCAAATATTTTCAGGGTGATTTATCTGATCAACGTTCAAGGCAACTAACTGTTGAACATAATCTTGATCGATAAAATAGTTTTCCAATAAATGAGGATGAGTCTGCTCACCTTGATAACGTGTTAATAACAGATCCGGCGTCACTGCTGGGTTAATCAAAATCACTTTCGCGGCATATTGCTGGGCAACGTTAGTCGCCAAGAATCCACCTAAAGAGCTGCCCATTACTGCAATCTCACATCCTTCATATTGATTAAAAATCGATTCAATAGTTTGCCACATTTGCTCAGGAAAAACGGGAAGTTGCGGACAGATAAAATGGATATCGGGGTGTTCTGATTGTAAGTATTCACGCATTTGCTGCGCTTTTAGTGAACCTGGAGAACTATGAAAACCATGTAACGAAAGCAAAACTTTAGTTATGTTAGGGTCTCTCATTTTACCTCTTTATTTAATATTAATAACCTGTTGCGTTCTCATCCGTTGTAAATTTACCAGGGTTAAGGCGCTCTACTTGTGTGTCTATTTTACCTGACTTTTTTAAGACTAAATAGCGATATCCAGGCGGTTTATCATCTACAGCAAAATCATCACTTTGTGGCTTAAATTGCACACAAGTAGATGGGCTGGTGATATAGCGAACATTATTTTTAACTTGATCAAATGATTGATGAACATGGCCGGATAACACGGCATTAACGTTATCAAATTGACTAATGAGCGCGATAAATTGATCGTTATTTTTAAGAATGTGTTGGTCTAACCAGGCTGCACCAACCGGTAATACATGGTGATGTACGGCAATCAGAGTATGTTTATCTGGGTACTGTTGTAACTTTTGCTGCAGAAAAGAGAGTTGAGAGTCACTTAAGTGACCATAAGGCACACCAGATACTTGAGAATCTAACAAAATGATCTGCCAATGCTCACTAACAATTTGTTTGGCTTGCGCTAACCCTTCAGCTAATAATGACGGTAGCATGATCTCTTGCATATCATGGTTACCAGGTAACCAATAACAAGGCATAGATAAGGTTTTGATACGCTCACTAAAGTCCACATAAGATTGTGCAGAATGGTCTTGAGATAGATCACCCGTACATAACACTGCAGCACATTGCCCTGCATATTTAGCAGCGTGTTCAATGATTGCGTCATAACTTGCGACGGTTTTAATACCTAACAAATCTTTTTCACAATCAGCAAAAAGGTGAGTATCGGTAATTTGTAGTAACTTAATATCACCCGTAGAGTCAGGCACTAGGTTTACAACTGTCTGATTTACACCATTCATTTATTATCTATTTCGCTCTGCTAAAATGAAAAAACACCACAAAAACCAGTGGTTTTAGTTAGATTTAAGTTATTTATTTTACCATCGTCAAAAAAATGAAAATGATTTAATCACCAAAAATGTCGACAGTGCCACATTTCCGAGAAATGAAACGTAAAAATTGTATATTTAGTTAGATATTTAGTCCGTCTTTATAGTTAAGTTGTAACCACTGTAAACCGATAATGGTAATCGCATTATCTATTTTACCGCTGGTTACCCATTGATAAGCTTCCTCTCGTGCTACTACATGTACTCGAATATCTTCACCTTCATCAGCTAAACCAAATACACCTTGTACATTACTGCTATCCACATTGGCAATGAATAGGTCAACGGTTTCCGTAGAGCCTCCCGGACTAACATAATAACTTAGCATAAATTGGCAATCATCCACCGCTAAGCCAGCTTCTTCATAAGCTTCTCGTAGAACCGTCTGTTTAGCAGTTTGCCCTTCATCGATCATGCCGGCAATTAACTCTAACAACCAAGGCGATCGTGGGGAGTCCATTGCCCCAAGACGAAACTGCTCCACTAACACCACAGTGTCCAATTTTTTATCATAAGCAAGCAAAGCCGCCGCTTTGCCTCTTTCAAAACATTCTCTTTGAATAGGTTGGTTCCACTCCCCTGAAAATAATTTATGGCGAATGGTCAATTTATTACATTTAAAAAAACCTTTATACAAAGGTTCACTAGCTACAATTTCAACGTCATTTTTATCGTACATATTCATCTTCCATTATTGCGTTTATGATAGCTTAGGTACTCAACTTAATATTACAAAATTATCTAGTAAATAGGTTAGATTGATAGCTTAATTGAAATACTAAAGTGCATAATAGGCATCAATAAACGATTTACTCATTTTTTAAAAAGATATAGGATAT
>NZ_QOCB01000057.1 GCF_003318165.1 Psychromonas sp. B3M02 | reverse complement strand
TATTTACTATGATTGGTATTAGTCATTAGCGATTAATAAAAGTATTATTAAGGAAGGTTAGATGAGTAATTTACAAGTGTTAACTACTGAAAGATTAAATAAATTAATCGATGAAACACAAACTACGTTAGTTGAATTAAAAGCCGAAGTGGCGCGTCGCGAGCACTTAAAACAAGAGCATGAAATCAATGACTTAGACCATCATATGATGAGTGCAGAATTAAACCTGACAGGCATTAAAAATTTCATCAGTTACCTGCTTGAGCAGTCCAAAAAGAAATCTTAATAGCAGTGAGTTTTATATATTAAAAAGCGAACCGTTTGGTTCGCTTTTTACATTTAATCTTTAGTTTTATTGCGCTTTTAAATCAATATTATAAACAGCAAATCCTAAGCTATCTGGCTGGCTTCGCTTAGTTAATCTGCGTTGTGCATTTTCAGTGATAAAACGGTCTGCTAATTCGCTATCTTGGGTTTCAAAGCGAACATCTAAGGTCGTATCTGTTTTAATATCAAGGAAATCCCAGTTGTTATCTGCCGATGGGTCAACAACCCCTTTATTGTTAGTTTCTGCTGTGATGTAAGCAGACAGCACATCTCGGTTAGTATCGGGTTGTTCCATAACAACATATTCGCTACCTGTTCCGGCAAACTTCCCACCAAATGCACGATAGTTGTTAGTGGCAATAATAAAGTCTTGTTGCATTAATGCGTCACCAGTTAACGCGATGCCTTGACCATTGTGATAGGTTAAGTCAACGATACGTTGTGCATCTGGGTTCACCACGGTACAGTCACCATTAAACTTACTAGGCTGGGTAACGTCGACTTTATAACTCACACCATCGATAACATCAAAATTATAAGTACGGTGGTCTTTCCAGTTAATTAAATATTGTGGTTTGTTTGAGTTAGCATCAATCTGATTAAATTGATTAGCACTACACTCCAACCAATCTTTGAGTTGCTCTCCGGTTATTTTTAATGCCACCACTGTGTTTGGATAGAGGTATAGATCGGCGGCATTTTTATAGGTTAAATCACCCTTAGCTACTTCAACGTATGCATCCACATCAGAAGCGGTACTATGACGACCTCCGGCTTTGAAGGGAGCAGCCGCGGATAAAATAGGTAGTCCCTTTAAGTCACTATTATCTGATGCGGCAACTTGCGTGGTTATATAGCGTAATTGTGCATCAGAGACAATTTGTACCGTTGGATCATCTTGAACCAAGGTTAAAAAGCTATACATATCATTATCAGCTTTACCGATAGGGGCGTTTACAAAAGCTAATGTACCTTTATGGTCTTTTGCAACCGCTTCATGAATTCTCTTATCTGCATCGACTAATGCAACCTTAGCGCCTTGCTTGTCACGTTTGAATATTTGGCGAGACTCAGACTTTGCATCGATAACGACCCATTTGTTATCTCTGTAAGTTAAATTAAAATCTATCACCCCTAAATTATCACCCCATCGACCTGGCATCACCGCGGGAATACCATTAATTAATCCCTTTTCTATATTAACATTAGGTATTTCTGAAAATTGTTGGCTAGGAAAAACAGAGTGACTATGCCCAAACATGATTGCATCAATACCTTCTACTGTGGTCAACGCGTAAGTGGCATTTTCAGCATGTACATTATTCGGGTTCTCACTAGAGCCAATCCCTGAGTGGGGAATTGCGATGATCAGGTCTGCACCTGCCGCTTGCATTTCAGGAATGAATTTCTGTGCAGTTTCTACAATCCCTTTCACTGTCACTTTACCATTGAGGTTTTGCTTGTCCCATTGAAGGATCTGCGGGGGAACAAAGCCGATATAACCAATATTAATAGTGCGTTTTACACCTTCATTATCAATGATATCGGTGGTTTTTATTAAGTAAGGGGTAAATAGGTTATCGCCTTCTTTTTTATCTTGCCAACAGTCCGACTGACAATATACATTGGCATTAATATAGGGGAAGTTTGCTCCCTGGATCGCTTTTTCAAGAAAACGTAAACCATAATTAAATTCATGGTTACCTATATTACCTACCTCATAGTCCAACAGGTTCATCGCTTTATAACTAGGGTGTAAAGTAAATTCGCGGCCTTGTTTAAATTCACTCGCAATAAAGTCTCCCATTGGACTACCTTGTAGTAAATCACCATTATCAACCAACAGAACATTATCTACTTCATTACGTGCCTGATTGATCAAGCTCGCTGTGCGTGCCAAGCCAATGGTGATATCTGGTTTGCTTTTATAGTAGTCATAATCCATCACATTCGCGTGAATGTCCGATGTTTCGAGAAGTCTTAATTTAGCAGAATAATTTTCTGCATAGGTATTCACACTGGTGATAATGAGCGTCGATGAGATAAGGCTTGCTAGCAGTGTTTTATTCACAGAATATTCCTTTTCAATATAATACTGGGGCAGAAGGCATAAAATAAATACTTGATATTACCGTACTATTAAATGCCTATCAGATTAAAATTGAAAGGTATTTATTTTAATACCTAATAGGCCACACACATAGGCGTATTAGCAATAGGATCGGGTACCACTTTAGCGGCGAGGGAAAATACATCCTGTAATAATTGCTCAGTGAATACCGCTTTAGGTTCACCCTCTGCAACCACTTCACCCTGTTTCATGACGACTAGATGATCGCAGTAACGACAGGCTTGGTTGAGATCGTGCAGTACAACAATCACCGTTTTACCCTTGGCTTTCATCGCCTGCATTAATTTCATTAGTTCAATTTGGTGGGATAAATCTAAGTAAGTGGTGGGTTCATCTAGCATCACCACTTCCGTATCTTGCGCCAGCACCATAGCAATCCAGGCGCGTTGTCTTTGGCCGCCTGAAAGGGAGCTAGCTGTTTGCGTGGCAAACTCACTGACTTGTGTTTCTTGCATCGCCTGTTCAACAATCTGTTTATCTTGGCCACTTAATTTTCCCCAATGAGAAATATAAGGGGAGCGACCATACTCCACTAAACGTTGTACAGTGACACCTTCGGGAGTGGTGAGTATTTGCGGTAATAAGGACAACTGTTGCGCTAATTGCTTATCAGCAAAGGTTTGTAAAGGTTGATCGTTGAGTAATACTTGCCCTGCACTGGCTTTATTAATGCGCGCTAATGCTTTCAAAAGAGTGGACTTACCACAGCCATTAGGACCAATTAAGGCGGTAATTTTTCCCTTAGGTAAGGCTAAGCTAAGATCATTGATAATGGTTTTATCACCATAGGATACTGTCAGATTGTCGGTCGATATCATTACCAAGCCTTATAACGTTGCAATAAAAAAATAAAATAGGGCGCACCAATTAATGATGTTAATACACCTGCTGGTAGTTCGAGTGGGGGTTGCAAGCCTCTGGCTAAGGTATCTGCAATAATTAGCATTAATGCGCCTAATAAAGCCGAGGCAGGGATCAGTAGTTTATGATCATGACCGAATAACATACGCGCTAGATGTGGAGCTAATAGCCCAATAAATGCGATAGTCCCTGCCACCGCAACACTGATACTCGCTAAGATCACGGCAGTTAATAATGCAATTAGCTGCAATTTGGAAGGGCGAATACCTAAGGACGTTGCACAATCTTCACCGAGTCCCATCACATCCAACCGCCAGGCTAACCAAAAGGCGAAGGGCAGTACAACCGCGAGTGTTGCCCAGATAATAGGGACTTGTGTCCAGTTTCTTCCCCATAAACTGCCAGTTAACCAGACCATCGCAGTATTCATTTCAACGGGGTTTACAATAATTAAAAAATCGATGCCGCTGGATAAGAAAGTACTAATGGCAATACCAATTAAGGCCAGTCTGATCGGTGTTGGTTTGGTCTTATAAGCGATTAATAAAATAATCGCTGCGGCGATTAAACCACCTGATAAGGCAGTTAATAATAAGAGATAAACAGGTGCTGCAGCATAAAAGACTAATAAGCTGGTGGCGGCTAATCCAGCACCTGCACTAATACCCATTAAGTCAGGAGAGGCTAAAGGGTTACGAATGACACCTTGAATTAACGAGCCAGATAACCCCAAGCCTGCACCAACACCAATCGCTAATAATAATCGAGGTAAACGGTATTGGTTAACAATGAAATCGTATTCGCCGCTGTGCAGTAAAGTATCGATGATCTGTTGTGCAGAAAGTGTTGAAGCACCAACAAACAGACTAGCAATGCCTATTAGCAGTAAAATCAGCAACAGAACGGAGAGCGTTAAGTGCTTCATAGTGCTTTGCTCCTAATACTGAGGAATACGAAGAAAGGAGCGCCAATTAATGCGGTGATCACACCCACAGGTGTTTCGGCTGGAAAAGCAATACCGCGAGATAACGCATCAGCCCAAACAATTAAACAACTGCCTAATAATGCACTGATCGGCAATAACAATAGATAGTTATTACTGACTAATCGCCTAGCAATATGCGGCACTATCAACCCGACAAAGCCAATTGGTCCAACGACAGCGACGCTAGAAGCAGTTAATAAAATAATTGCGATACAAGATAAAAAACGAGTGAAAGCGATATTAATGCCCAAACTCGTTGCTACCTCATTACCTAATGCCAGTAAGTTTAGGTTTTTAGCAACATAGGCCGAAATCACTAAACCAACCAGGCTGGTTGGCCATAACAGTTGCCATTGTTGCCAGTCCATACTCGCTAATGAGCCAGATAACCATGTGATCACACTATAGGCTCTATCATCGGCTAAAATGATTGCTGCCCGCGTAATACCAATCAGTAAGGCATTAATCGCAATGCCCGCTAAAATCAATTTTAAGGGGTTACTACGGGCTGAAAAAAATCCCCCTAGAAAAATCACTAACGCACCGCTGACCAACCCACCAACCGATGCCGAGACTAAACTCGACACTTCACCTAACACATTAATACCGATACTAGCGAGTGCCATAAAGCAAGCTGCCCCAGCGTTAATACCTAAAATAGAAGGAGAAGCAAGTGGGTTACGGGTTAAGCCCTGCATCAGTACACCGGCTACGGCTAAATTTGTGCCAATTAATATTGCCACTAGTAATCTTGGGATGCGTGTCGTCGCTAGTATTTGTTGTTCAATACTCTGATGGTCAAAATTAAAAAAATAAGCAGAGATATGTGACAGGTTAAGCGGGAAGCTAGACCAAGCAATGAGTGAATAAGCAAAGCTAAATAAGAGTAAAATCAATGCGCTAGCAAAGAGCAAAATATATCGAGTAGAGAAGGGCATAATATTTTGAAATACCTAAGTGAGGAAAGAAGCTACCTTGTTTATTCGCTTAGGCCTTACAACTCAAGTTATATCGCCTACTAGACCTTGAGGATTCTATTTTAAAGGGCAATAACAATCAATATCAAATAAAAGCCTTTACTTAATCAAAAGTACTTTTTCCTCTTGCGAATGATATAGATTATCAATACTATTCGCGTAATACGTTCAAATGCCGCTGGAGTGGACTATTTGAATGAAAAAATTGTATGCAGAAGGCCTTAAACGGATTTTCTATCACCTAAACTACAACATGAGCAATCGACAATGAAATTTGCTATGAATCCTGTTACTCACAGTCTCGCCCTAATTTTAGGATTAACCTCTTACGTATCTGCTGAAGAAGCGACCACAGAGCTTGAAACAATGGTCGTTGTGGGTAAACAAAACTCCTATTTAAACCCGGAAGTCAGCACGGCCACTAAGAGCAATGTTGACCCTAAAGATACACCGCTTACAGTCAATGTTATCAATCAACAGTTTTTACAAGATATTCGTGCGGAATCATTGTCTGATGCATACGGTTACACAACGGGGTTGAGTCAATCAGGCACCAATGCCGATAGCTTTAGTCTTCGTGGTATTGATACAGACTTGAGTAATATTCAAGTGAATGGTTTACCAGGGTTAGCCTCTCGTTTTGGGTCACCAACCACGGCCAATGTTGAAAAAGTGGAAATCTTAAAAGGTCCTGCTTCTATTATGTATGGCCAGGTACAGCCAGGTGGTTTGATGAATATCATCACTAAAAAGCCACAAGAAGAAGCTGCGGTTCGTTATGATATTTCAGGTAATAGCTACAGTACAGGTGTCAGTGAATTTGGTGATGACAATAGTTTTACAGGAACGATAGATGCAACTGGCCCGTTAACGGAAGATAAAAAATGGTTATATCGTTTAATTTTAAGTGCGGAAGACACTAACTCATATCGTGATGATGTAGATGCACAAAACTATTACTTATTTCCAACACTAACTTACCGTCCTGATACAGAAACAGAAGTAACGTTTGGTTTAGAGTTTCAGTCTGAAAAGCGTGTAGCCGATGACGGTTTAGCAGTATTAGATCATGATATTAATCAAATTGCATCAATCGATACGCATTACCAATCTGCGGATGATTACGATAAAGATCAGGGTATTGTTGGCTTTGCAACTTATAACACCATGGTAACAGATGAGTTTGATATCACAGTGGATTGGCGCAGTGTCTGGCATGAAGATTCATACACATTATATGAATCAAGAGACGTAGATAATGACACTGATAGCGTTACCTTACGTGATCGTCACAATCTCAATAAACGCCAATACCATACTGTTGATGTAAGAACGACAGGTAGCTTATGGACTGGTGATATAGAGCATCAAGTATTAGTCGGCGTCAATGTCGGGTTTGAAAGAAAAGACTTTAAACGTGAAACTTACGCAACAACCGACGTAGATTTCTATGACCCAGAAGACTTAACTGAACGTGATGAAGACTCTTACAGCCTAAATCACCGCGTCACTGATTACATGAATTACGCGGCTTACTTACAAGATACCATCTATTTAAATGAAACGTGGACGGTCATGGGCGGAGTACGTTATACACGCCAAGATGCTGACTTTGAGCGTGTTGATACGGGGGCTACTGCGTCTAGTTCAAGTGACGCTTTTGTTTCTCAAGGTGGTGTCGTTTATCACTTAACGGAAGCAACGTCGTTATACGCAAGTTACGGCGAAAGCTTTAACCCCAATAGTATCGAAGATACTGACGCAGATGGTAATAACTTTGACCCAGAAAGAGGGCGTCAATACGAAGTGGGCACCAAGACTGACCTGTTTAATAACAAAGCAAACTTATCCATCGCTTACTTTGATATCAAAAAAGATAACGTAGTAGAAGAGAATGAAACCACTGGTGAAGATGAGCTGCTAGGTGTAGTTAAAAGTACAGGTGTTGAAGTTGAGTTATTAATTTTACCGGTAGAAAACTGGCAAGTTAAATTGGGCTACGCGTATGTCGATGCACGTATCACCGATAACCCTGATGAAAATATTGAAGGTAATAGAACACCAGGCAGTGCATTACATGATGCCTACGTGTGGACTAAGTATAACTTCCCGTACAAAATTGCTGACGGTATCGTAGGGACAACATTAGGTGCCAACTATGAAAGCTCTCGTTACACTGACGAAGACTCAACAGACCGCGTAAAATTACCTGGTTATATGACGATTGATTTAGGGCTTCATTATGAAATCAATGATTACCGTGCGTCTTTGAATGTTGAAAATGTATTTGATGAGTTGTATTACACAGGTGGTTCAGGCGATACAAGCATTTATGCAGGTGATCCACGCAATATTACGTTCAGCTTATCGGGTAAATTCTAACCGTGCTTAAGTTTGTTTATCAGCGCCTTTTCGGCGCTTTAATACTCCTTTGTGCTGTATTACCGGCACAGGCGAGTATTGAAGTTGAGCATGAAGTTGGGACGTTAGTCTTAACCGAGGCGCCTAAACGCATTGTGGTATTAGAGTATTCATTTATTGATGCACTTGCCTCCATTGGCATCTCACCTATCGGTGTTGCAGATGACTTAGATCCACAGCGGATCATCCCCGCAGTGCGCGATTTACTGGATCCGTGGACGTCTGTTGGCATGCGCTCTCAGCCGAGCTTAGAAGTCATTGCCCGCCTTAAGCCTGACTTGATTATTGGTGATATTTATCGTCACCGTGTTAGTTATGACGACCTGTCTCAAATAGCGCCAACCATGTTATTAAAAAGCCGTGGCGAGAGTTACCTTGATGCATTGCAAGCAGCGAAAGTCATAGGCAAAGCGGTAGGCAAAGAGCCAGAAATGTTGGCTCGTATTGAGCAACATAAACAGTTAATGGATAACTATCGTGAACGCTTTAAGAGTGATGAAACCATACAGTTTACCACGGTCAATGAGCGTGGCATGTGGATGCATGGCCCTCTGTCTTTTACTGGCAGTTTATTTAGCTATCTTGGTTTGAAATCAGCATTACCTGATTTACAGGATAACCATTTAATACAAGCTAATTTAGAAGTGTTGTTACGAGTGAATCCTGATTGGTTGTTCTATGTACGCAGTAAACCAGTAACGGTATTGGAAAGTTGGGAAAAAAATCCACTATTTAAGTTGCTTAACATCAATAAAACAGGGCAGATGGTACAAGTATCTTCGGCGCTTTGGTCATTAAATCGTGGCATGTTAGCCGCAGAGGGTATTGCCAAAGAGTTGGATGCTGCCTTAAATCATTAATGATAAATAAGCTAAACGCTTTTATGGGATAAAAGCGTTTAGCTGCATTTCGTTTAATGTGATTATTACGGGCCTTAACCTGAACATAACGCCTCCACTTTCCTCTATTTATCCCTTTCTCTCCCGCCTTTTGATCTGGCTCATTAAAATAGCTAAAAGCCGATTTGTCTTACAGTAATGTGCTGTTGGTATCAGGTTCACTTTATCTTTACTACTAATATAATAGGTACAACAAAGCAATATCTTGATGAAGGAGGTTTCTATGAGTTACCGTCATATTTTAGTGACTGTGGATTTTGCAGAAGATAATCAATTAGTGATTGATAAAGGGATTAAACTTGCTAAATCTTTAGATGCTAAACTGTCACTGGTGCATGCTAATCAACAGTTCGGCGAGTATGGGTTTACTGGTTTCATGGACTTAAGCCTCGCAAGCGCAGCTGCTTACCCAGACCTTGAAGACCTTAATCAACAACTGGCAGCATTGGCTGATCAACTGGATTACCAAGTTAGCCACAAGTATGTTGTTAATGGTGATATTAGTCATAGTTTGGAAGTACCAGTTACAGAAGCGGGGATTGATTTAATTGTATGTGGTCATCACCATGATTTTTGGAGTCGTGTCAGCCCGACAGTTGGGGGACTCATGAATACAACATCAGTGGATCTCTTGATTGTTGCATTAACTGATTAACCGTCAATAGCAAATTTACAGAGCAATAAAAAAGGGAACCATGTCTAGATAGGTTCCCTTTTTTGCGTTAAATATCCGGTGTTAAATTGGGTATTTAAGTATCGGTATTAGCTACCGATAACACCGCCATCATCTTTAGTGATCATTACAATCGTTGAGCGTGGTTTACTATCACCACCCGCTGGGAAGTGACCGGTTGGATGTTGAATACCCACAAACATGGTTTTTTGGTCTTCAGAGAAAGTTAATCCCGTTACTTCACTACCAATAGGACCGGTTAAGAAGCGACGTACTTCACCCGTTTCAGGATCACCACATAACATTTGGTTATTACCTTGCCCTGCAAAGTCACCTTGGTTAGAGAAGTCACCATCAGTTTGGATCCATAAACGACCTGCTTTATCAAAACCAAGTCCATCAGGGCTGTTAAACATATTGTCTTTATTAATGTTTGCACTACCCGCGTATAAATCACCTTGATGCACAGTTGGGTTACCGGCAATCAGGTATAAATCCCACTTGAATGAAGCACTGGTATGGTCTACATTGCTTGGCATCCAACGTACAATTTGACCGTAATGGTTCTCTGCACGAGGGTTAACACCATCAACATCTTGGCCTTCTTTAACACCACGGTTCTTGTTGTTGGTTAAGGTACAGAATACATGTTTTTTGTCTGGATGAACGGCAACCCATTCTGGACGATCCATGGTTGTTGCACCTACTTGTGTTGCTGCTTTACGCGCAAAGATAAGTATTTCAGCTTGGCTGTTAAAGCCATTTTCTTTGGTTAAGCCATTCTTACCATAAGTTAACTCAATCCACTCACCGTTACCTTCTAGTTTATCAGCATGCATGGCAAATTTAGCAACGTATAACGTACCCCCTTCAAGCAATTCACGGTTTGCAGCGTTGTTGCCTTCTTGGTATTTATTCTTAGAAACAAATTTGTATAAGTGCTCGCCACGCTCATCGTCACCCAAGTAGATAACAACATGACCATCATCATTGATAACTACAGCGGCATTTTCATGCTTAAAGCGACCTAATGCAGTGCGTTTTAGTGGTGTTGATGTTGGGTCTTTAGGGTCAATCTCAACAACCCAACCAAAGCGATTTGCTTCTTGTGGGTTTACTGCAAGGTCAAAACGCTTGTCAGTTGGGTGCCATTGGTATTTGTTACCGTCTGTTTTAATACCGTAGCGTTTGAAGTTGTCATCTAATGCAACTGCTTCATCAGACCCAAATAAACCGTTGAAGTTTTCTTCACAAGTTAAATAAGTACCCCATGGCGTTTCACCATTTGCACAGTTATTGATAGTACCCAGTACTTTTGTTCCTGTTGGGTCTGCTTTAGTTTTTAATAAGTCATCACCAGCGGCTGGACCCGTCATCATCATTTCAGTATTGGCGGTGATACGACGGTTAGCTTTACCGTTTTTATCTATTGACCATTTACCGTCTTTGCGAACTATTTCAACAATCGTATTACCATGAGCTGCTTGTGCTTTTTTCACATCATCAGCAGTCATCGCTTTACCTTGATGGTCAAAAAGGAATTGGTAATTAGTATATTCGTTGTTAATCGCCATAATGGCACGGTCTTTTGAAAGTGGGAAAATACTCATGCCATCAGTATTGTCACCAAACTGCATGGCTTGTGTTTTTGCATCTTGTTTACCGTTGGGATTGAATGCCGGCGCACCTGGGAAAATTGGGTCACCCCATGAGATTAAGTTACTTGTGCTGTAACCTTTTGGCACCACAATAGTATCGCTAGTTGAAGCAGGAATTTGAGTGAAATTTAATAGCTTGCTGTCCATGCTTGCAGCTACTGCTTTGGCTACTGGGTTTACCGCTAAAAATGCACCTGCACCTACTGCTGCTGTACCCATTAAAAAACGACGACGTGATAAACGTGCGTCAATCATGCTGCTAAAGTCAGTTTCTTTATCTAATAAGTTCGTCATGGTATTACCTTATTCTTTTTGTCGGGGGGGATAAAAGCGAGCTTTAGGTTAAAGGAGCCATATGACAAATTTATTACTGTTTATTAAAATATTAAACTCAGAAAGTACTTACTGCGTATTAGTGGTTTTTAATAACGGTGGAAATAATCATGACCCTAACAGACAGTGAAGTATCGAGAGTGATTGAGATGGCATGGGAGGATAGAACACCCTTTGAAGCCATTGAAGATCAGTTTGGGTTGAGTGAGAAAGCCTTGATTACCTTTATGCGTGCTCAGTTGAAGTCTGGCAGTTTCAAGCTGTGGCGCAGTCGGGTTAGTGGCAGAAAGACTAAACATATTAAGTTGAGATCACCTGAAGTGAGTCGAGCTTATTGTGCTACACAGTACAAACACCGATAAAACCATGTTTTCGGCTAAGTATTGCAGCTATTTAATGCATTTTAAATAGCTGTGCTGATTGGCTTTGTAAAAACGCCTGACCGACTTCAAAGCCCATTTGGTAATCCGCCATTAAGGCTTGATCGCTACTCCCGAGGATACGGCTTGCAAGCTTAGTTGGAGGTGCAATCTCAATAACTTGAGCATCTTTTGGTGGCTTTTTAATAAAGTTAAGTGCTTGATTATAAGCATTCTCATAACCAGTAATAATATCCAATACTTTGGGGCACTTATCTGTTTTACACACCCAAGACTTTAATTTACGAGCCCATGGATAACCAACATTGCGGTCAGTAGGCGCGGTACGTAATACAATGATTTTTTTAGCACCACGATTATAAGCTTCTTGAATTGGAATCGGTAATGCAACTCCTCCATCGACAAAATTATCGGTACCGATCGCGACGCCTTTTTTATATAGATAAGGTAACGCGCTAGATGCTTTTAACATGGTCAACCAACTATCTGCAGTGGGCTCAAGAAAGGCCGGACCAAACCCTTTTATATTAGTGGCAGAAAATAGCAATTGTCGATTCACTAACTGGCTTTCTGCACATTGTATATTCAGTTGATACTCTGGCTCGCTCACGCGATCAAAATACCAGTCTAGATCCATTGCATTACGTTTAGAGAAAGAGCGTTTCATACTAAAAAAATTAGGGTGTCTAGATAGTTGCATAATAGATCGTTTAGCAAAACCTGATTGACGTGTCATGTAGGTTGATAAATTTTGAGCACCAGCAGAGGTGCCGATCAATAGTGAAAATGGATTAAAGTCTTGTGCTAACCAGCTGTCTAATACACCCGCAGTGAAAATACCACGTTGTCCGCCACCTTCAACAACTAACGCGGTCTCTTTAATTGGCATATTCGCAGGGCAATTAATTGTATTGGGTAGAGGGGGGGGGTGTATTTGGCTCATTAGCGCTCCTTGTTGAATATATAGCTAATATAATTTAGTTTTAAATATAGGTTAAATCGTTTGTTTTTAGTATTTTGATAGTTAACAGCTATCTAAATTATCTGTGGATATTAGAAGTGTGCAATCATCACATTTACAGCCGTGATCTGAGGTTAAAAGATTGCTAAAAGTAGAGGCTTAGGTAATCTACGCGATGAATAAAATCCACTACATTACCTATATAAGAAGAAGTCTATGACCCAGCCTGCGCCACAGTCGAAATTAGTGCCTTATCGCTTACCGTTTTCTATTTTTGTTTTTTTTGTTGCTTACGCATTATTAACACATACGCCTTTATTTTTTATCTCATCCATAACAAGTTCATTTATCCATTACCTTTATACCCCCTTTGATGCGGTTAATGAGGCAGGGCAAGTAACAGTTATTTACGCCATCTTATGTAGTGTATTAGCGCACTTTTGGTTTGGTAAATTATGCAAAATAGAGCCAGAAGTGAATAAAAAAGGATTGCTCAAGGGGTTAGGGCTGGTGGTCTTAATCATCGCTGCCTATGGTTTGAATCTCGCGCAGCAGTCTTAACATTGTTAGTGAGTGAAGAGCGTGAAATCGTATTGAGACATGCCTTCACATAGACTCGCGAATAAAGAAAAATCCTGATATTAATCAGGCTTTTTTATTTGTTAGGGTTATTATACCAATCATAGTAAGTAACTGATCTATTTTACTTGTTAAAACAACTTATTTTTTCGTTGTAAGTTTCGTATAGGGAACAACCATTTACATCAACTTACGCCTCAAACTAAGCCATTTTTCCGGCGCAAAATTTAGATCAGTTATTTAATAC
>NZ_QOCB01000089.1 GCF_003318165.1 Psychromonas sp. B3M02 | reverse complement strand
ACTTACTATGATTAGTATAATACCATCAATAACAACCTTTGCTCTACCAGCCTATAAAAACAAAAAAGCACTGACCATTGCGATCAGTGCCTTTGAAAATAAGTATAACGGGTTAATTAAGCCTATTTTTTAGCTTTACGCGCTAATGACAAGCCAACCAATGCTAACCCGAAAATAGCGATAGTAGAAGGAGCAGGTACATTCACCACTAATGCAGCGTTATCAAAACCAGCACCTTGATAAACAGTGGAATCTGCAAATAACACAAAACCATAATTATCAGATACACCATTAACCCAGTCTTGGATCGTACTTGTCACATCTAATGTGTAAGTATCAAATGTCGCTGTTTTAACGTCATCTACTACCGTTGTTTGGTTCGTTGATAAGTCTGCCCATTCATATAATGGTAAAGAGCCTGCAGTATCTGTCCAAGCACTTTCTACTTCACCTAATAACACACCCATTGCATTTTTAGTATTTACAGTAGAGACAAAATCAATGCTGAATACGGCAGAAAAGGCATTATTATTAACATCGCTTGCCGTTAGGTAACTTAAGTCAAAATCAAAAAAAGTAGCAATACGTAATGATTCTTGAGAGGTATTTTTGCGCTCACGTACAATTAACTCAGAACTGCTTAAAGGACCGCTGTTAACTGTACCTACTGAACTCTCATCGCCATCAGCAGAAACACTCACAATAGTATCTGGTGAAACACTAATAACGCTGGCTTGAGTACTTGGTGCGATAAGTGCCGACATTAAACATATGCCAGCAGAGAGGCTTGTTAACAGTTTTTTTGAATTGATCATAAATTATTCCTTTTGCTACTTACCTAACCTAACCAATATTGATCTCACTTAGGCTAATCCATTAATATTTATTTAATGACTAAATAAAGCACAATCTATGCCAAAATTAATACCTCTTTAGTTTCAATTAGATACAAAAAAAGTAATAAGTACCTACAAATAGATGTAAAAAAAACCGACAATTATCCCTTTATAAATATTAAATTACCTAATTAATCTTACAATAGAAAACAATAATTACTTTAATGCACAGATCTAAGGTCAACTAGCCAAGGGTGAGGTAATACCAGTTACATTAATGAGCTTATCTATTTTACTTGTTAAAATACTTATTTCTTTATTGTAATTTTAGTAGTTGGAACAACTATTAAAGAATGAATATTTTTTATTCTCCGATAGATTATTAACGAAGTTATTTTTCTGAGAAAAACTTAGAGCACATTATTTAATGTTACGGGTATAAATTGAATTGAACGTATATTTCAAATAAAAATGCTGCTAGCTGCTAATGGTGTTCAAAGTAAATGCAGTAAATAATTTTTGAAGTAATAAGGGACTATGAGGAAAACAAGTTTAGCACTATTTAACTCAAATTTTAGGCATAAAAAAACCAGCTTATCGCTGGCTTATTTATAGAATTGGTGCCCGGAGCCAGACTTGAACTGGCACGCCTATTAAGCGACGGATTTTAAATCCGTTGTGTCTACCGATTTCACCACCCGGGCAAATTCTATAATGGAGGCGGAACCCGGAGTCGAACCGAGGTAGATGGATTTGCAATCCACTGCATGGCCACTCTGCCATTCCGCCAAAACATTTGGAGCGGTACACGAGACTCGAACTCGTGACCCCAACCTTGGCAAGGTTGTGCTCTACCAACTGAGCTAGTACCGCATCACTATGTTTATCTCAAGAAGAAGCAGTAACTGTTTCCCCTCTCGATGTGTGCGCATTCTAATGATTCTTCAGAATGAGTCAACACTATTTATCGACTTTTTTACTTCTTTTAAACTGTTCGCCGCTTTTTTAGACTAAGCGGCGAGATATTCAACGATATTAGTGAAATTAATCACTTTTTACTTCGTTGCCTTTTTTTAATAATGGCCACGCCGCTTTTAAATAAACAATCATAGACCAAAGCGTTAATGCAGTTGCAATGTAAAGGAATACAAAACCAGCCCACTCCATTGTCACTGAGTATTGCCATATTAATAAAAATAACGCTAACATTTGTGAAGCGGTTTTTACTTTACCGATCCATGACACAGCAACAATGCCTCGCTCACCTAATTCCGCCATCCATTCGCGTAATGCTGAGATAATAATTTCTCGGCAAATCATCACCATTGCCGGGATAGTGATCCAAATTACCGCATAATGCTCCACTATCATCACTAATGCGACGGCCACCATTATTTTATCGGCAACAGGATCTAAAAACGCACCAAAAGGCGTTTGTTGATTTAAGCGACGTGCTAAATAGCCATCAAGCCAATCTGTTACACCTGCTAAGCAAAATACAAACGCAGCTGCAGCAGACGCCCATACACTTGGAAGGTAGTAAATAATGACAAATACTGGGATTAATAAAATTCGAAATGAGGTTAATATATTAGGTATGTTAAGCATTGAAATATCCTTTAGGCTATGCCCGCTTATTTTGGCACTTTATGCTTAGTATTTGCAAATGCTTAACCGATAAAATAACTATTAAAATGAACTAACTACTTGTTATGAGCAATATAGTTTATATTTCCTTTGTTTGTGGTTAATGGTTTAACTTTTAAACTCAAATTAATGGTGTAACGCTTCATGAATAGTCTCAGCTAAGCTCTTACTTATTCCGTTTAATTTACTTAATTCATCAATACTCGCAGACTTCACTCCTTGCAAACCACCAAAATGATTAAGTAGCATTTGACGTCGTTTAGCACCCACACCAGTGATCCCTTCCAAGGTACTCGTTCTTCTTACTTTATCGCGCTGCTGTCTATGCCCCATAATGGCAAAACGGTGAGATTCATCTCGAATCTGCTGAATAAGATGCAATGCAGGTGAATCACTCTCTACTTCTAATATTTCATGGCTATCGGCTAAGATTAATGTCTCTTCACCGGCTTTACGTGCCACCCCTTTAGCAATACCAATTAATAAAGGGTATTTTTCAGGAAAGTGATGCTCTAGAGAACTAATAATGGTCTCAGCTTGGCTTAACTGCCCTAACCCACCATCAATAAAGATGATATCAGGTGTGGTTTCCGCGCTTTGTACATCCTTAAAGCGTCGTGCTAATACTTGTCCCATGGCGGCATAATCATCACCCGGAGTGATACCAGTAATATTAAAACGACGATAATCTGATTTTTTCGCCCCTTCGCGGTTAAAGACAACACATGAGGCGACGGTTTTTTCTCCCATCATATGCGAGATGTCATAACATTCCATACGTTGAATAGGCGCCGTTAACTCAAGCTTCTCTTCCAATAGGTTATAACGTTGTAAAATCGACTTCTGTTGGCTTAAATGAGTGCTTAAGGCTATTGTTGCATTGGTTTTTGCTAACTTAATAAAACGTAAGCGTTCACCTCGCATTACAATCTTTAGTTTGGTTTTGTAACCACTGTGTTCTGAGAATAGATCTTCAAATATTTCACGATCAGCAAAGTCATCGGTTAATAAGATTTCTCTTGGTATTGCACGGCCGTTTTGACCTGACAGATAAAACTGACTTAAGAAACTACTTAACACTTCTTCTTGCGAAGAGTTTTTAGGCACTTTAGGGAAGTAGTTACGACTCCCTAACACACGCCCTTGTCGAATAAACAACATATGAATACTGGCAACACCATGTTGATAAGCAAAGCCTAATACATCTAGCTGCTCAACTTCACCGCTCACCCATTGTTGCTCTTGTACTTTTTTTAAGGATTGAATTTGGTCACGTCTTACCGCTGCTTTTTCAAATTCGAGATTGACACTAGCACCTTCCATCTCTGTCACTAATTGCTCAATCACTCCTTGACTCTTACCTTGCAGGAATGCGGTCGCAAGCTCGACTTGGTGCGTGTATTCCTGCTCAGGCATCGCATTAACACAAGGGCCTAGGCAGCGCTTTAATTGATACTGTAAACAGGGACGCGAGCGGTTTTTATAGTAGCTATCTTCACATTGGCGAATGGGAAATAATTTCTGCATTAAATGCAAGCTTTCACGAACAGCACCACCACTTGGGTAAGGACCAAAATAGGTGCCTTTACGCTTTTTGTTTTGGGAGCGTACTAAGGTTAATTGAGGGTGTTTGTGGTCACTTAAAAACAGGTAAGGATAAGATTTATCATCACGCAATAAAACGTTGTACTTAGGTTTATGCTGCTTAATAAAATTATGTTCAAGGATCAACGCTTCTGTTTCAGTATGCGTAATGGTTACTTCAATACGTACAATATGGCTTACTAAAGCTAAGGTTTTAGGGTGTTTTTGGGTCAGGCTAAAATAACTGCTCAAACGTTTTTTAAGATTTTTAGCTTTACCGATATAGATAATTTGATCTTTATCGTTAAACATCCGATACACACCAGGTTCAGTGGTTACGGTTTTTAAAAAAGCATCTGAATTGAATTTAGTCATAAATGAGATCACTGCATATAATAAAAAGGCACCTAAGTAGGTGCCTAATATATCATTTCAAAATAGGTATTTTAAAGCGTATCGGCATCTAACATGCCATAACGAATTGCAAGGTGCGTTAATTCAACATCCCCTTGCACACCTAATTTATCAAACAAGCGATAACGGTAACTGTTCACCGTTTTAGAGCTTAAACTTAATTGCTCAGAAATATCCACAACACGTTGCCCCTTAGTGATCATGATCATGATCTGCAGTTCACGCTCCGATAGCACACGGAATGGGTCTTCATCACTTGGTGCAAGTTGCGATAGCGCCATCTGTTGCGCAATTTCTGGTGTTAGGTAACGTTGTCCTGAGTTAACAGCACGGATCGCATTTAACACTTCATCTGGACAAGCAGCTTTACTGAGATAACCCGCAGCGCCCGCTTGCATTACTTTTGTTGGAAATGGATTTTCAGTATGCATGGTTAACATAATGATTTTGATATCTTCATTGATACGCAAAATCTTATTCATTGCATCTAACCCACCAATACCAGGCATATTAATATCCATTAAAATTACGTCTGGTTCATTACTTCTGCACCACTTCACGGCTTCTTCACCGCTTTCCGCTTCGCCTATTACTTTCATGCCTCGAACATCATCAATGATACGGCTTATCCCTGTACGAACTAATTCATGGTCATCGACCAGCAGGATATTTATCACTAAACTTCTCCGTATGAGTAAAAACTAACTCATAAATTAAACAGGTTAATCTATTATGTTTGATACTGTTATTTTCTGTTCTTCATCTATTCTGCTAACAAACATAATATACTGAATAACTTACTAATCTTAATTTGAGCATCAATTTTGCAACGAGCTACTCTACCTAATTTTTTAGGTCGCTTATAGAGCCAGAGTTAACTATTGCTACGCTATGCGATTTTTTCTCCTTGTAATGCTTATAAAACACACAAAAAATCTACTTTAACGCTTTATATTTAATAATACAATTTAAGTAGCGCAACATCATAGCAAACTATTTATAATAAAATACAAAAAAAA
>NZ_QOCB01000076.1 GCF_003318165.1 Psychromonas sp. B3M02 | reverse complement strand
CTTCACTATTAGGGTTTAAATGCATCCCTTGACCACTCTTATGCATGCTATAACCAATCAGAATCATATCGTAACGATGTTTGAAGGTATCAAATAACTCTCCAAAGGTAATACTTTTTTCAAGCTCTGGTACTAAAAAACTGTATAAAGTTGCACCGTCTAAGGTAGATAGTAATTTCTCAGTCACCTTGCTGGAGCCAGGATCTTGCATACTTCTCACCATCATCTGTGCACTGTTATCAATACTACATTCGATATTAGGACAGTGAATTTTTAATAGTTGAGCTTTTGTCTCATCAAAAAAGTGTGCGGTAATATTGGCATTTTTATCGGCAAAGGTGGCAATACTCAGTGCAATTGAAAGTGTTTCATCATCGGAATTGCCATCAATAATAATGCGTTGTGCTTTACGTAATGCAATCCTGTCTAATTCTTTAGTGTCCGAAAAGGCACCTAATTTGGCAAAAGAAACTTCTTCGACGTCAGGTAGCGGGTTTTTCATATCTTGCGTTACACATAATAAAATACGGCGCTCTTGGCGTTTTTTATCACCCAAGATCAATTGCACAATTTGATTTGTAGAATGCTCATCCCAGCATAATAAAAGAATATGGTCAGTTAAGTGTGAGTAGTCATTACTACCGTTCATATTTTTTCTCGCTATATCAATGAATAGTTGCGTTGTTTTACCAATAAAAGAAGCAAATACAATTAAACCCGATGGGATCTGCCATAGGGCGACTATTGCCTTTCCTAAATCCGTGGTTGGGCTGAAATCGCCAAAACCGACGGTTGATACCACCACCATATTATAATAAAAGAATCTGATAGGGTCAGTGGTTAACTCTGGCTCTTGTGCAAGCACAAATAAAAAATAGGTGATCAGTGCTTGCAGTATTAATAGAGCAAGCATCGCAGGCCAAGTTAATCGGCGTGTTAACTTCTGTAAAATTCTCGCTAATTGTGATGACGATAAGTAAGTACGCATATAAAAGTCTTAGCTATGTTTGGCATGTGATAAAAAGTATCGATATGCTGGATTTAATGTCTCATCCTTATAACTATAACCTAACGCGTCTAAATGTTGACTAAATTCAGCAGTTTGTGTGTCATCCAACTCAAAACCTGCAAGCACTTGTCCATAAGCTGCACCATGGTTTCGATAATGGAATAGGGTGATATTCGCATGCATGCCTAAAAGGTTTAAGAATTTTAATAGCGCGTTAGGATGCTCTGGAAACTCAAAGCTGTAGAGGCGCTCAGTCAGTTGTTGTGAAGGTACACCACCAACCATGTAACGAACATGCAATTTAGCCGTTTCATCGTGACTTAAGTCTGCTACTGAGTAACCAGCATCAGTTAAGCCTTCAGTTAAACTGCTTAGTTCATCAAAACCTTGAGGCGTACGAACACCCACAAAGATATTCGCTAACTTACTATCGCTATAACGATAATTAAACTCAGTGATCACTCGACCATCTAGTTGGTTACAGAAGGCTAAAAATGCCCCTTGTTTTTCAGGGATAGTGACGGCCAAAATACTTTCATTTTGTTCACCTAATTCACATCGTTCAGAGACGTAACGTAAGCTATGGAAATTAACGTTAGCACCACTTAAAATAGCCGTTAAGCGTTGATCTTTTAATTGATGCTGTTGTGCATATTTTTTCAAACCGGCTAATGATAATGCACCAGCGGGTTCCGCAATAGCACGTGTATCATCAAAGATATCTTTTACTGAAGCACAAATCTCATCACTGTTTACCGTGATCACTTCATCGATATATTGTTGGCATAAGCGGAAGGTTTCTTGGCCGATAGTTTTTACTGCTACACCATCTGCAAATAATCCAACCTTAGGTAATGTCACCGGTCCACCTGCTGCTAATGCCGCTTTTAAACAAGCGGCATCTTCAGGTTCAACGGCAATAATCTTGATATGTGGTAATAGTTGCTTAATATACACAGCAATACCAGCCGCTAAACCGCCGCCACCAACAGGTACGAATATTTTATCAATGTGAACATCTTGTTGTAGTAACTCTTTGCCCACTGTCCCTTGCCCCGCAATAATATCTGGATCATCAAAAGGGTGGATCAAGGTGTAACCATGTTGCTCAGCTAGCGCCAATGAATGTGCATTAGCAGCATCAAAACTTTCACCTATTAGCACAACGGTAGCGCCAAAACTACGAACAGAATTGACTTTAATATCGGGTGTGGTCTTTGGCATAACAATGGTCGCTTTCACGCCCATTTTTTGAGCTGATAAAGCAAGACCTTGTGCATGGTTACCTGCTGATGCGGCAATCACACCATTGTTTTTTTGAACATCAGTTAAACTTGCTAACTTATTATAAGCACCACGTAGCTTAAACGAGTGAACAGGCTGTAAGTCTTCTCGTTTTAGTAAAATATGATTATCTAAACGCTTAGATAATTTCTTTAACGGTTGTAGCTTAGTTTCAATAGCTGCTTCATAGATAGGCGCTAATAAGATATTTTTTAAATATTGTTCACTGCTGATGTTCGACATTACTGGCCTTGTTATTATTGTTTTATATTCAATGGGAAAAACTATTTATTTTACCGTAGCAAATAGTTTACCTAAACGCGTGACACTTGATGGGGCAAGTTCCTCAGCAAACTCAATGGATTCTTTAGGGAATAGGGCAACAATTGTGCTGCCTAGTTTAAAGCGACCCATTTCTTGACCTTTTTCGATAACGATCTCTTGGTCTTGGTAATCCCAGTATTGTAGCTCTTTGTTTTTCTGTGCCTTTAATGTTCCTTCCCATACTGTCTCAATACTACCCACAATAGTTGCACCCACTAATACCATCGCCATTGGGCCTACTGCTGTTGAGAAAATTGCAACCGCACGTTCATTACGTGCAAACAAATTCGGTACATTTTGCGCCGTTAATGGGTTCACTGAAAATAGATCACCAGGAATGAAAATGAGCTGCTCTAATTTACCCGTCATAGGCATATGGATGCGATGGTAA
>NZ_QOCB01000118.1 GCF_003318165.1 Psychromonas sp. B3M02 | reverse complement strand
TAAGGGACAAAACCTTTATGTAACGCAATACCGTTAATGATAGCGGCCATTGCAAACTCACGAACACCGTAGTGCAAGTAGTTACCTGAAGCATCATCAGCGGTAATCGCTTTAGTACCAGACCACATAGTGAGGTTAGATGGCGCTAAATCCGCTGAGCCACCTAATAATTCAGGTAGCATTGCGCCGTAAGCTTCGATACAGTTTTGTGAGGCTTTACGTGTTGCAATATTTGCTTGGTTTGCTTGTAAGTCAGCAATGTAAGCTGAAGATTTTTCTTCCCACTCAGCAGGTAGTTCGTTATTAACACGACGTTTGTATTCTGCTGCTAGCTCTGGGTAAGCCGCTGCATACGCTGCGAATTTCTCATCCCAAGATTGCTCTGCCGCTTGGCCTTGTACTTTGTTATCCCAACCCGCGTAAACGTCTGCTGGAATGTCAAATGGGCCATGTGTCCAACCTAATGCGGCACGTGTTGCTGCGATTTCATCGTGACCTAATGGTGCACCGTGACAATCGTGTGTACCTTGCTTAGCGGGTGAGCCAAAACCGATAATGGTTTTACAACAGATAATCGTTGGTTTAGTGGTTTCTGCTTTAGCAGAAATAATCGCCGCTTTAATTTCTTCTGCATTGTGACCGTCTACTGACAGTACTTGCCAACCGTAAGACTCAAAACGTTTAGGCGTATCATCAGTGAACCAACCTTCTACTTCACCATCGATTGAGATACCGTTGTCATCCCAGAAGGCAATTAGTTTACCTAAACCTAATGTACCCGCTAAAGAACAAGCTTCATGCGAGATACCTTCCATTAAACAACCATCGCCTAAGAAGGCGTAAGTGTTATGGTCAACAATCTCGTGGCCTTCTTTATTGAATTGCGCTGCCAATGATTTTTCAGCAATCGCCATACCCACGGCATTGGTAATACCTTGGCCTAATGGGCCAGTAGTAGTTTCGATACCAGGTGCGTAACCATACTCTGGGTGGCCCGGTGTTTTTGAGTGCAGTTGACGGAAGTTTTTAAGGTCGTCAATTGAAAGGTCATAACCTGTTAAATGCAATAGAGAATAGATAAGCATTGAACCATGACCGTTAGATAGAATAAAGCGGTCGCGATCAGCCCAATCTGGGTTAGTTGGGTTGTGCTTTAGGAAGTCAGTCCATAGCACTTGTGCAATATCAGCCATCCCCATTGGTGCGCCAGGGTGACCTGAATTGGCTTGTTGAACTGCATCCATACTAAGGGCACGAATGGCATTAGCTAACGCTTGACGAGAAGGTAAGCTAGAAGGGTTTGATGACATTAATAACTCCAACACTAAAAAGGTTTTTTAATAAAGTGAAGTCAGTGTAAGAAGTAAACAGAGATTAAAGTGAGATCTAGATCGACCCAATGGTCAAAAGTATTGGCATAAAAAATCTATACACAAAATATGTTGTTTTTAACTACTTAATTTAAAAATACAAAAGAGGCTAATGACAAAAAATCCCCTAGCATAGATATGCGAGGGGATTCATAAAGGCAAACAATCGTGAATAAAGCAGCCATTAACTGTTATAAATAAAGCGCTGATTAAATTGTACATTGGCGTAATGCACAACACGGTCACACACCCAACTTTCAAGTTTCCAGTTTTTAATAAAGGCGCAATGTCCGCCCTTTTCCTGTAAATCGACGCTTAACCAAGGTGAGGAGATGAGCTCCTTTAATTGATGTGCAGGAATAATTGGGTCATCTAAAGAGGTGATAATAGTACTAGGAATACTCAGCTTATTTAACGCATCACCTAGTATGGAGTATCCACGCAGGTATGCATCTGCACTACTGAACTCAGTATGCTCAGTTACAAAGAATTGGTTCATCGCATCTAAGGTATGCAGCTTCTGTAACGCATCGCCGTAGTTAAGGTGTTTATGATGTTTTAGTTTTTTCACCAGAGAGCTTTTCCACCTTTTAACAAAGTATTTCTGATAAATAGAAAAGCCATTATTTAACACTTTCATGGTGGTAGGCGGATCAAGTAAAGGACAAATAGCAATGGCTTGATCTAATTTCAAACCACACTCTTTTGCTAAATTAGCCACACGTAAACAAAAGTTGCCACCTAAAGAGTAACCGCAGAGTAGGTTATGCTTACCACCATATTGAGCGCATAAGTACTTAACGGCTTCAACTACTTCAAGTAACCTCACAGAGTTAAATAATTCTTTATTTAAATGTTGCGTTCCACCGTGATCACGAAAATTTAAGCGAAAAACATCATACCCATCATCCAATAGTTTTTGACCATTAGAGAGCATATATAAAGATTCTGTGCAGCCTTCCCAGCCATGCAAGATAATTGCAAGGCCTTTACAGTCTGCGGAGGTTTTAGATAGTGTGCCCTGTAACTTAACCCCTTGCGGTGTAGTAATTATTTCTGGTTGAGCACTAGCGAGTAACTCTGAACAACGCCTTTTTTCTAACCATTTGCGCGGCCCAGTACTGGAAAGAATAGATTGTAAATGTTGGTTGGAAAGTCCTTTTGCCGGTATAAATTGATTCATTTGCTCTCACTCATTACCAATTAAGTAACCCTAGACTAATTAACAAAGTTAACAGTTATATGACAACACTTATTATACAAAAATCTCTATAAAATAATGGGTACAATAACATAGCAGATTGTCACAAGATAATTAAAAATAGACGACTAAGACTCATAACACCGCCCAAAGTTCGTTTCTCGATATTAAGTATTTAATATCATTTAATAAACCGAAAAATTTCACATAGCTGACAGAAAAATAATGCAGCCAAAAGAGTCTTTGCCGTATCAATTGCAATTTAATCTATTTTTTGTAGCGCTGCTTTAATAATAGTCACCCCTAGCCCACCTAGTAAAGCACCGGTTATTTTATCAAAATAATAAGTGAGTTTAATAAATTGGCTTCTTACTTTGCTCCCAGATAAACAATAAATAACGCCCACATCCCAAATAAACACCAATAACGTCATCCAAACTCCCAGAATAATGTTAAAGGCCAAGGAGATATCGGGCGTCAATACAAGGGTAAATAAGCTTAAATAGAACAAAATATTTTTAGGGTTTAACACGCCAGACATAAAACCAACGACAAACTCTTTATAAAATTGGGCCTCACTGTTAGTGGTATGTATAGGCTCCGAGAAATGAGGATAATCGGATTTTCGAGCACTTAGCGCACGAACACCTAAATAAATTAAAAACAGTCCACCCAAGATCTTAAGTACCATCATAATAATGAATGACTTAGCTAATATTGTACCGACGCCCACTAAGCATAATCCAATATAAAGGGCATTGGCTATTGATATACCTAATGCGACGCCTATCGCTTTTTCTTTTTCATTCTTTATTGCACTTTTGACTAGAATAATAAAGTCAGGTCCAGGACTAATAAGCGCAATAAAATGCATAAATACCACCGTAACAAAAGTGGTTACTAAACTAACTTCCATATAAAGACACCCACTTAACAATGTTACAAAGCGCAAAGCGATTATATTAACCAAACATTGTGGACTGATTATTCTACAACCAGTCCATCACTTAATTATGCAATGTGACAGGTTTAGAAATTCAACTCGCTTTCTGTGCAACATAACCAATGGCGTAAACATCCTGTTTTGCACAAACCACTTTATTCCCTTCACTTGCCCAATTAACACTTAACGGTTCCCAAGCGGTGTAGTTGAATGCAGTGATATCAGAGTCTAGTTTGATCCCCTTTTGTATAACAGCAAAACAATCATCCGAATTTGGTTTTATTGCCTCCCCCTCTACAAACCATATTTCAATATTCGGTTGACCAAAGTGATCACATAACGCTTTAAAACCATCGCTATTAAGAAATGTTGACATTGAAAGGTGATCTTCCCATATATAAAATGGTGCATAGCTATTAACTGGATTAGCATAATTATCTGCATCTTTACGAGAATATAAAAAAGCCTTAAACAGTAACCCAGGATAACCGTTTAATAAATGGCCATTTTTCTCAATTCTATCTTCAATTAATGCCATTGGATAATCCGACGGTAGTACTATTTTATACTGCATTGCTATCATTTTTGTTTCCTCTACTTGATGTTATGTGCTGTTATTATTGATTATCGCGAAGCTGTTTAAGTGCACTCATTGCAGCGGGCCAGCCGCTATAAAAAGCTAAGTGCGTAAAAAGTTCGATTAACTCATATTCATTAACATTATGCTGCTTTGCTAAATTGATATGATGGGGTAATTGTTCAAATCGCCCCAGTGAGATAAGCACAGACAATGTGGCAATACTTCTCTCTCGTTTATTCAGTAACCTTCTCTCCCATATATCGTGATATAAAACATCATCAGTGAGTGTTTTTAGTTTTGGGGCAAGTGTTAATAAATCTTTATTCATTTTGGCTTCCTCTTTCTGAACATATATCTATAATCACACACAAAGACAGTACTTAAAATCAAATAAAACGACTCAATCAATCCTATAATTCAGGACTATGCGAAGATGAAAAATACGGTATTAGATTTGCAAGCTCTTAAGACATTTGTATTAGGTATGGAGTTGAAAAGCTTTACACTTGCTGCACAACATCAACATAAGTCGACATCAGCGGTAAGTGCGCATTTAAAAAAATTAGAAGCACAAACAAACTCAGCCCTGGTAAAAAAAGAAGGTAGAAACTTGCTTCCCACAGAACAAGGAGAACACCTTTTACACTACGCTAAAAAGATGTTGGCTTTGAATGATGAAGTACTAGAAACACTCAGATGCATCGAGCTACAAGGATCTTTAATATTGGGACTACAAGAAGATTTTGCAGAGCAGGTTATTACCGAATGCTTAGGTCGCTTTACCCGTATCAATGAAAACATTCACTTACATACCATGATCGACAGGTATGCCAATTTGATCTCCTCTACTAAGGATACCTCGCTTGATTTATCAGTAACTTGGAAAGGACATGAAACGACTGCTTATTCACAACTTGTCGCCAACACAGAAATACAATGGATCAGTAGTGCAGACTTTCCACTTAACTACTTTTTAGATAATAACAAACCCTTACCATTAGTGATGGTTGAACCAAATTGTCTGTTTAAACAAAAAGCAATCGCGGCCTTAGAGGCCAAAGGAATCAAGTGGGAAGTTGTTTATCAAAGTCAGAGCCTTAGCGGTATTTGGCCAGCGGTCAATACAGGGATCGGGATCACAGCAAGGACTCGCATTGGCAAACCTAGTCACCTGCAAGTGATCAAAACAAAACTTCCCAGTATTGGTCATATCGGCATTCAAGTACACAGCGCCTCAGGCACAAAAAATAATATGAGGGATAGATTAATAGAGTTAATCTCAAACACCATTACAGATAATTATGCCTAAATTAAACTAATGCTAATCACACTAATACCAATCATAGTAAGTAACTGATCTATTTTACTTGTTAAAACAACTTATTTTTTCGTTGTAAGTTTCGTAAAGGGAACAACCATTTACATCAACTTACGCCTCAAACTAAGCCATTTTTCCGGCGCAAAATTTAGATCAGTTATTTAATACAATTGGTATTAGCCACAAACTCACGGGAAACTATAATGATGAAACATTTAATTGTAGGGTTAACCGGCTTACTGGCTTTAGCAACGACCACTTCAGTGT
>NZ_QOCB01000043.1:2768-3492 GCF_003318165.1 Psychromonas sp. B3M02 | reverse complement strand
TCTTCGCGCTTACTAGTATGGGGCTCAATCGAAGTGGCAGAGTACTTCCAAATCAGTGACCTCATTATTGGTTTAACGATTGTGGCGATTGGTACTAGTTTACCTGAGTTAGCCACTACTATTGCTGCAGCCCGTAAGAAAGAGTTTGACCTTGCAGTGGGTAATATCATTGGCTCTAATATGTTTAACATCTTAGGTGTTATGGCGTTACCAGGCTTAATCAGACCAGGTAGTTTTGACCCAGCAGTTATTTCGCGAGATTACCCAGTAATGCTTGGATTAACCATTGCATTAATCGTTTTCTCTATTGCTTGGCATAAAGGTAAGAAAAGCATTTTAGGACGTGTAGAAGGCGGTTTATTATTGTTAGGTTACATCGCATATATGGTTTGGTTATATATGGATTTAGCTGGATAAATAATAAATGAGGGTAGTTAATTCTCTATTAACTACCCTCAATGTTATCGCTTAAGCTTGTTTCGCCGGTAATGTTTTAGCATGTGTTACGTACAATGCCATCCCAGTAAAGATTAAACCACCAACAATATTACCTAATGTAACTGGTAATTGATTCCACGTTAACCAATCCATAATAGTAAATTCAGCGCCTAGCATCATACCTAATGGGAATAAGTACATATTCACCACAGCATGCTCAAACACTAAAGCAAAGAAGATAAAGATAGGGAACCACATCGCTAAGGTTTTACCACCTACAGACTTA
>NZ_QOCB01000043.1:1176-2640 GCF_003318165.1 Psychromonas sp. B3M02 | reverse complement strand
ATGTCATTGAACCAACCACACCTAAACACACCATCCAGTTACATAAAATGCCTTTCACAAACACAGTGACCCAACCATCTACACCATGCTCTGCAAAACCTAACGAGCGAGCAGTAGACGCTTTAATAAATGCCTGACCAACGGCACCAGGTTCAACACTAAAGTTCATGGTAAAAGTTAATGCCACTAAAAAAGCAACGGCAACCGCACCAATCAAATTACCTAAAGCAACTAATAACCAGTTACGTAAAATAGTGCTTTTAGTAATGTTTGCACGCTTATCAAATAGCGCTAAGGGTGCCAATGCAAACATAGCAGTTAATAGGTCAAACCCCATTAGATTAAGTACCACAAATCCAACGGGGAAGACTAATGCACCTACAATGGCTAAACCTGTTTGTACAGCAGCTGTTATGGCTACAGCAACTGCAATTGCTAAAATTGCACCGCCCATTACAGCACGTAAAATAGTGTCCCGAGTTGACATCATGACCTTGTTTTCACCCGCATCGATCATGGTTTGAACGAATTCGTTAGGTTTAATGTAAGACATAGTTAGATTCCTATAAGTAAAGTTTTAAAATAAAATTGAATAGTGAAATACTCCTAAAATATAAGGAGTATTTAGGCTATTAAATCTCAACTAATGAACTTGCACCTCTATCGCGCCCAACTGAATGCGCGTTTTATAAGTCGTTAATGCAACCTCTTTATTTTCAAAACAATGGCCATCTTGTAAGTTGAATCGTTGTTTTTTTAATGGTGAAGCGACCCATAATTGCGCTTGGTGTTCACAAATAATGCCTCGAGACATTACATTTGAATGAGCAAAAGGGTCCATATTATCTAATGCATACACTTGCGCTTCTTCAGTGGGGCGAAAAATAGCCACTTGTTTACCCTCGATTAATGCACACACACCAGTACCTTCATAAACCTTGTCTAACTCACAAACAGATATCCATTTACTCATTTCATTTCCTCCAAGCTAATTTGATAAACAGGTGCTTTTTCATCGAAAAAAGCAGGACGTTTTTGTCCTCGTTCAGGGGTGAAAATGACGTTGTCATCTTGAGCATCACTATTAATAAAATGCGCAAAACGAGAAAGCTGCTGTTGGTCACTCAACGCTGTTGTCCATTCACATTGGAAGCTATTAATCGCTTCAACCATCTCTTGTTCAAGCTGGTCGTTAAGGCCCAGTTTATTATCTGCAATAACCTCTTTTAAATAATCGATGCCACCTTCTAGATTTTGTAACCACACAGAAGTACGTGTTAATTTATCGGCAGTGCGAATATAAAACATCATGAATCTATCGATGTATTTGACCAATGTTTCTTTATCTAAATCAGCAGCAAGTAATGACGCGTGTTGAGGTTTCATTCCACCATTACCACAAACATAAAGGTTCCAACCTGCATCTGTTGCAATAATACCAACATCTTTACCCTGTGCTTCAGC
>NZ_QOCB01000043.1:0-1069 GCF_003318165.1 Psychromonas sp. B3M02 | reverse complement strand
CCCTGTGCTTCAGCACATTCTCGAGTACAGCCTGATACACCAAATTTCATTTTATGAGGTGTACGTAATCCTTTATATCGATTCTCAAGTTCAACACCTAAGCCAACACTGTCTTGAACACCAAAACGACACCATGTACTCCCCACACAGGTTTTCACCATTCTCAGAGCTTTAGCGTAGGCTTGACCAGTCTCAAATCCAGCATTAATAAGTTGTGACCAGATATCAGGTAAATCGCTTTTATGGGCACCAAATAAGCCAATACGCTGTGCACCAGTAATTTTGGTATACAGTTCATATTGTTCAGCAACACTCGCTACTGCAGCTAACGCGCTTGGTGTGACTTCGCCACCTGGCATACGAGGGATAACAGAGTAAGTACCGTCTTTTTGCATGTTGCCTAAGAAAATATCGTTAGTATCTTGTAAGCCGTTATGTTCTTTTGCTAATACAAAATCATTCCAACATGATGCAAGAATTGAGGCGACAGTCGGTTTACACACCTCACAACCGTACCCTTTGCCGTATTTATTTAAGAGCGCTTTAAAGGTTTTAATGCCTTCAACTCGAATCAAATGAAATAACTCTTGGCGAGAATATTCAAAATGCTCACAAAGGTGATTTTTAACTTCCATCCCTTGTTTTTTTAATTCTGAATTTAATACTTGGGTAATTAAAGGAACACAACCACCACAGCCAGTACCGGCTTTAGTTTCCATTTTAATTGCACCAATGGTGGTATGCCCTGCGCTTACCGCTTCTGCGATATCAGATTTTTTCACATCAAAACAAGAACAAACTTGAGCAGTTTCAGGTAAGACATCAACCCCTAAACCAGTACTGCCTTGTCCAGAATAGTTAGGTAATATTAATGAATCAGGGTGCTTAGGTAATTCGATATTATTTAATTTGTACTGAAGAAGATCGCTATAACTACTTGTATCTCCGACCAATACTGCGCCCAATAATTGCTTACCATCTTCAGAGACAATAAGGCGTTTGTAGACAGATTTATCACCATCTAAATAAACATAGCTTTTACAATTTTCAGTGCGCCCATTAGCATCAC
>NZ_QOCB01000019.1 GCF_003318165.1 Psychromonas sp. B3M02 | reverse complement strand
AAGAATAGCGGCGTAATCACTTTAATCGCCCCTGCTAAAATTACCCCTTTTTGTCCCTCTTTTAGGTTTTTAGCGCCCAGCGCACGTTGAATAATTGCTTGGTCTGTCCCCCAGTAATATAAGTTAACTAATAACAAACCAGTGAACATAGTTGAAAAAGGAACGTTAGGATCATCCGATGCCCCCACCGCTTGCAGTTTTTCAGCCGCGTTAGTTGAGATAACCGTGAAACCATCTACAAAACTACCGTCTCCAAGCACAATAAGGCCAAAGATAGGGATCATTAATCCACCAACGATCAGGCCAACACCATTGAGTGTATCTGCAATCACTACCGCTTTTAAACCGCCATAAATAGCGTAGAACAAGCCTAGGAAACCAATAATAGAAGAGATTAATAATACCGATTGGAATCTATCAATGCCTAACATGGCTTCAACATCAAAGATACCGCCAATCACCATCGCACCTGCGTAAAGCGTATTAGGTAAAAGGTTAATAATATAACTGAGTAGGAATAATACCGTTACAAACTGCTTTACCGATAGGTCATAACGGGACTCTAAGAAGTCAGGAATGGTGGTGATCCCCTGCTTTAAATAGCGTGGAACTAAAAACAGAGCGATGATAACCAGCGTGATACCTGAGGCTACTTCATAGCCCATCACCGACATATTCCCTTTATAGGAGAGCGCACTCATGCCAACAAAACTAGTAGCAGAAAGATTAGTAAGAATAAGTGAGCTTGCGATAAGACCACCAGTTAAGCTACGCCCACCCAGGAAGTAACCATCTTTAGAATCATTTTTTTCATTCTTTACACGAGCCCAAGTATATAAAACAACAAAGCCAGTAAAGAAGAAGAATGACAAAAGAATCGTTATTGACATAATATCTCTCCAATTATTAAGGTTAACCAATTATCAGTGTTACTTTTGGCACAACTATGTTTGCCAAAACATACAAAGGATATTATCAGTGTTAACGTTTACATTTTCCTTATACAGACAATAACGAGAACTAGCTCACTTTGTTTTATTGGATAGCGAGATCTAGGTAACGTAAAAATGATTTCCTAAACATTAATAAATGTAGACGACTCACTTGGTTTATGACAACACCTGTTTTTGAAGAGAGAGATTGCAATATTTATAAAAATGCAATAACCATATTAACGGTCTATTGATATGGCATTCGCTGTAGTTAAAGAAGGTAAGTAGATATGGTAACTTATTGTTAGTCATTACTATGGTTGTTGAGACTGTGGTTTATGAAACAGTGCTTGCTCAGCATTGGCTTCTAATACTAACTGTTTATGGTAATTGTCAATACGCGCATGTGCCGTTCCATCTACCAGTAAAATAACCGCCATCATAGCAATAATAGTGATCATACTCGTTCGCCAAATAGGTGTATTAAAAAATGTGATGCCTAATGCACAGGCAATAATAATGACAGGGATAGCTTTAAAAACAATAGTTTGATATTCATTTAACGTGTTTTCAGCTCGTGTGATTTCAGACTGAAGAAAAGCAGATGGGCTCGCTTTATAAGCTGTCTCAAACTCATTGATTCTGGTTTTATTGGCGTAAAATAATCCCAAACCAATAATTAATACTAGGCTTCCGGCAATTAAAGTAGGAATAATATAAGCCTTGGCTATCTCTGTTTTACCCAGTTGATAAAAACCCAGCGTCGCCAATAAAAAGCTCACGCCAAACATAATAAAAAACAAAGAGGAGAAAACTTCTGCTTTTGCCCAATCTGTTGATGCTTTTAAAATATCCACTCTTATCTCCTAACCTATTATTAATAATATGAAAGGTTACAAGGCTTAGTTAAAAAATACCTGCTAGATAATCGCTATTTTATGCTTATTTGTATCATTCTTTTATAATAGGAGCGGAACTCGTATAATAAGCAAGATCAAACTTTGTTTATTTTAATTAAGTTAGCATTAGCGTTAA
>NZ_QOCB01000087.1:1552-2161 GCF_003318165.1 Psychromonas sp. B3M02 | reverse complement strand
CACCAATACTGCCCACATCAACACCTAACAATTTTAATTTGGCGCTCATATCAGCACCGGTAAATACATTGTCAGTGCCGAGTAATGTATCTACTGCGACTTTTGCCATGCTATAACCTGGTGCAACTAAACCAAAGAACTGACTATTCCAAGAAGCACATTCACCAATGGCAAAGATATTTGGATCAGAAGTAACACACTGGTCATTAATACTAATACCACCGCGAGGTGCTGTTTCTAAATCAGTTTGCTTGGCGAGTTTGTCCTGTGGTCTAACACCAGTAGAAAAGACAATAAAGTCTACTTCTAACTCAGTGCCATCAGTAAATTTCATGGTATTACGTGCATTTGTACCACTAGCAACAATTTCTTGGGTATTCTTACCGGTATGAACATTTACACCAATACTTTCGATTTTACTACGCAAAATTTGTCCACCTTGCGCATCTAATTGCTCTGCCATTAAGACTGGAGCAAACTCAATAACATGTGTTTCTACACCTAATGCTTTTAGGGCACCAGCAGCTTCCAAACCTAATAAACCACCACCAACTACCGCGCCTTTTTTACTGTTGCGCGCTACTTTTTCAATGGCGTTTAAATCTTCAA
>NZ_QOCB01000087.1:1076-1441 GCF_003318165.1 Psychromonas sp. B3M02 | reverse complement strand
AATGGCGTTTAAATCTTCAATGGTACGGTAAACAAAACAGTCTTTACTTTCATTGCCTTTAATAGGTGGTACCCATGGATAAGACCCAGTGGCCATGACTAGTTTGTCGTAAAAGACCGCACGACCAGTTTGAGAGTGAATAACTTTTTCAGCTCTATTAATCGTTAATGCGCGTTCACCAACCAACATTTCAATATTATTTTTTTCATAATATCCTGTTTTAACCAGTGATAACTCGTCGGCAGTATGATGAGAGAAATATGAAGAAAGATGTACTCGATCGTATGCAACTCGAGGTTCTTCACAGAAAGCAACAATATCAAAGTTAGCTAACCCTCCCTTATCGACAAACTCTTCGATAAAAC
>NZ_QOCB01000087.1:0-914 GCF_003318165.1 Psychromonas sp. B3M02 | reverse complement strand
TCTTCGATAAAACGGTGGCCAACCATACCATTGCCAATAATGACTAATTTTTGTTTGCTCATAATGTTTCTCTCACCTAATTAATTTAGGTGAAAGATAACGCAATAGTGACTTTTAAAATTGACGAATATCAAGGTAGGTTTAAATAACGGGTAAAACGCTTACATTTAATTTAAAAATGCGATTAACCACAATTTAATTAAGGTTAATTTATGATAAGCAGAATCATTACATAGACAAAAAATCTTTTAATATTAATAAATTAGAAAGAAACATCTAAAATATTAGGATAAATGAATTGATAGCCTAATGTGCGTTTAACTTTTTCATTACTAATTACTTTAGTCGCACTATTTTCAGCAATAATATAGTCAGGTTTAGGCACCCCAAGCGACAAGGCCATCTCAGTATAATAGTCTTTCTTTGTTGGGTGATTGTCCGCACAGCCGTTAAAGATCTCTCCCCAAGCCTGTTGCGTTAATATCGTTTCAATCAGTTTAATACAATCCGCTTGATGGATAAGATTTACCTTAGCGAAACCATCCTTAATACTTTTCCCCGAAGCAAAGAATCGACCGGGATGGCGTTTACGGCCAATCAAACCTGCTAAACGAAGTACTGTACACTCAAAGTCAGTGTTATCAGTGAAGCACTTTTCTATTTTTCTAAGGTTTGTTTCTGGCACTAGTTGGTCGCTTTCTTGACAAACACCTGCATCATTAGGATAAACAGAAGTAGAGCTAATAAATAACACCTGCTGAACTGGGCTTTTTGCAATCTCTTCAGCAAGTTTTTCAAAGGCAGGTAAAGCTTTACAGGTGATATTAATAATTAATGTTTGAGCTTGTAGAAAGTCTTTTACATTGCCCTGTAGCGCCTCAATATCAATGATATGAGGCGTAACTCTCGTTTTT
>NZ_QOCB01000072.1 GCF_003318165.1 Psychromonas sp. B3M02 | reverse complement strand
AATACAATTGGTATTAATTGGTATAACTGGTACAGAGTAGCTAAATAATAAAAATGGGTGACAAGTTATTTGTCATCCATTTTAGTTTTTATAGTGCATTATTGTTATTATTCTGAAGGTTTATGGTTTTTTACACACTATCTGCGCAATCGCTCGGTCTGGATTGTGTTGTATCCCTTCAAAATAAAATAAGATCTCCCAATCTTTAAAAATACTTTTTAACTCACCTTTTTGTAATAAAAAGTCATCGCGATTAGGGCGACCAAACTGTCGATTTTCTGTGGTAAAGGTTTCATATATTACAATCCCTCCAGATTTAACTGCCTGTTTAATATGCTCAAATAGTGGGCGGTGTAAATATCGAAATACAATCACCCCTTGCAACGCCAATTGCTTGAGTTTCAATCTATCCGCACCTTGTTCAGACTCAAAGTCAGCTTGCCATAATTGCTCTTTTTCTATGTTATGTTGCTCATGTAAGGCTAATAAAGGCGCTGTTTGTATATCTGCAAATACAACCTCGATTCCAGATTGGGCTAGTGCCAATCCATTTTGACCCTGACCACAAGCTAGGTCTAACACTTGACCGTTAGCCGTTTTAAAGAGGTGTGAATGGTTCTGCAGTAAGTTGGCTACTTGCATTATTGTAATGCCTCTATTAAATCTCGCACATTCTTCAATGGAATAATCTTTTGTTCACCTTTTACAAACTGTTGCATTGATGCGTGATAAGCAACGGCTGGAATAAAGATCTGTTTTTTACCGTGGGTGAGAGCTTCTCTTACTCGTGGGACTATTTGTGGAATTTGACGTAATTCACCGGTTAATGCTAATTCACCAATAAACACTGCATCACTGGGTAAAGGTTTAGAGTTAATTGAACTAAGTAAAGCCGCAGTCACCGCCATATCTGTAGAGGTTTCTGAATCAGCCATTTTAAGACCACCCACTAAACTAATGTTAATATCATAGTAAGTAGGGATGCCACCGTGTTTTTTTAGTACCGCGGTAATTAATGATAAACGGCTGTAGGAAATACCAATACAGTTACGAATCGATTTTTCACCTTCAACTTCTGTCGCTAAGGCTTGAATTTCAATTAATAAATTACGTGCCCCATCTTTAATGACAGAAATAGCTGAACCTTCAAAATGCTCTTCACTACCCGATAAAAATAATCGACTAGGGTTATCAACGGATCGCATGCCTTTTTCAGTCATCTGGAAGATGCCTACTTGTTCAGTATCACCAAAACGGTTTTTATCGGCACGTAAAATTCGCACCGAGGCATCATTTACTTCAATGTGAATGGCGGTATCGATAATGTGTTTTAAGGTTTGTGGGCCAGCCATTTGTGAGTTTTTATTTACTTGGCCAACCAGAATCAAGGTGATCCCATGTTGTTTACATAATCTATTGAGTATTTTTGCACAGGTTTTAACCTGCGTGACCCCCCCTGCAGAGCCATCAACGGTATTCGATTCAAAAGCTTGGATAGAATCTGCAATAAGAAATTTAACATTATTCTCAATACATTGATCGACAATATCTTCAATACTATCGGTATCAGAAAGCAGAAAGTTATCTTCATTAAAGTGTAGTTGTAAACGTTCAATACCACGTTTTGCCCATTGGCTAAGACTCTCTTCGGCGGTGACGTACAAGGTGGACATTGACTGCGACATCACAGATGCCACTTTAGTCAATAGGGTCGTTTTACCAGAGCCTGGGTCACCGCTGATTAGCACCACTGAACCTAAGGTAATGCCTTCACCCAATACTCGGTCTAATTCACTTAAACCTGTAGAAACACGCTGTGCATGTTCAACCTGTACCGAGGAGATACGTTTTACACCATTGGTTGTTACACCTGCATATCCACCTGCTTGGCTACGACTGATTGCGGCATTAACTGATTTAGTGGCCGCAGAAGCTTCACGGAATTCAGTAATGGTATTCCAGGCTTTACACTCGCCACATTGTCCTTGCCATTTAGTATAATCAGCACCGCAGTCACTGCATACGTAAGAGATTTTAGTTTTTGCTTTTGCCATGCTTGGTTCCGTTGTCTTTAAATGAGTTTATTACTTTTATTTTGTAAAGTGTGTTTATCCGTGGTGATTATTGTTGATCTTTGTATTCATTAAATAACTTGATGGCTTCATTGGCTTTTGCATAGGCATAACCATGTGATGTTAATAATCGGATTGCTTTCATCTTTTGTTTTTGATCGTCTATGGAGACCCTAAATTTTTTAGACAATAATTCACAGGCCTGGTCTAGGTCGTTAAAAGTAGGAGTGGGGTATTGCTGATTATGCTCTTCAATGGCTGAGTTAATAATATCGAAGCTAAACCCTTTAGTTTGTAGAAAGCCCATCGCTTTTTGTTTTAAATGTTGTGTCACAATAGCTTCATGATACTTATTGTTTAAAAGCCTCTGTGCTGATTCGATATAGTCGAATTCACTTTCCAGTATAGCTTGTTTAATCAATGCTTCATTGATCCCTTTGAGGGTGAGATCTTGTTTTATGCGAGTTATCCCATGGCCTTTATTTTGCGCACTACGTAAAAATGAGTGAGTAAAACGTTGATCATCTAAATACTTAAAATCTAAACACTCATTAATCACCGCATCAATCCATTGTTGATTATCAGTTTTACGCTGTAGTTTTTTTAATAGCTCAGCTTGACTATGATCTCGGCGTGATAGATGCCAAAAAGCACTACGGCGAACCGCTTCAATATCTTTTGCTATTTTAATGGGCTTATTAGCGAACATCGAGACTCTCTACTATGTGTGTTTATATACAGTATATATTTAAAGCGAGTTAATTTACAGTAGACGTCAAATCAGATTAGAAATAAGTTGTCCAAAAGGTTGAATTGTCTATTTATCACTCTATAATATGCGCCCCCATTACGGGATAAATAATTAAGCGGGTTCCCTCACCCCGTTACTACATATAAAAAAGGTTACAATATGTTATCACTTACACACTCGCAAATTCGCCGTGCATTGACGCTATTGGTTGGATTTCACATTCTTATTATTTGTGCTAGTAATTACTTAGTACAACTTCCATTTACACTTTTTGGCTGGCATACCACCTGGGGGGCTTTTAGCTTTCCTTTTGTTTACCTAGCAACTGATTTAACAGTACGTATTTTTGGTCAAGAGAGTGCACGCCGCATCATCTTTAAAGCGATGCTTCCAGCGTTGGTTATCTCTTATGTGGTTGGTGTGTTATTCCATCAAGGCGCATTACAGGGACTAGATACTTTGGCTGAATATAATAGTTTTGTATTTCGTATTGCACTTGCAAGTTTTGCTGCTTACCTGTTTGGTCAGCTATTAGATATTAAAGTGTTTGCTAAACTTCGTGCTACTAAACAATGGTGGGTTGCACCAACTGCATCAACGCTATTAGGTAATCTATTAGATACCTTAGTATTCTTCTCTTTTGCTTTTTATGCTTCTACGGATACCTTCATGGCAGAAAACTGGTTGGAAATTGCAATGGTGGATTACGGATTTAAACTATTAGTGAGTATCTGTTTATTTTTACCTGCGTATGGTGTGTTATTAAAAACATTAGAAAAACGCATCATTAGTGTGCCAAATAATCAATCATCTGTTGCTTAATTAGATGAGTGATTAGTTAATAAACAGCTCAAAGGGAGGGCTGTTTATTAACGTCAACGTTTACTTTTCTTGCTCTTCATCTTTGATGAATCTAATCTCAGAAAACCCCATACGATCAAACTCATTAGCACGATAATTTTTCATGATGCCTTGACCACGAGAGGTCATCTCTAATTGTTTTTCCATTGCCCAAAACGACGTTAAATCAACACCTTCAGCTGCCGCTACTGCTTCATAAATATCAAAGTGTTGGCTAAATGAAAATGCGATTGTTTTTTTGGTGCCTTGGTAATAATAGCTGACTTGACGTGCCATAACATTGTCTCAATAATTAAAAACATAATATTAACACAGCTTAATCAATGGCTATAACAGGGATTTTCACTAACACAGTAAAAATCCACGGATAATAGAGTATGAAAGTGTTATAAGACTCTGATTCTTAGTAAACCCTTGTGTTTTTAGTCGCATTACCTGAGTTGAATAAGTTATAATTAACCCATTGATCGACCCATTAAAACCAACTATTGAGACTTAATGGATTCACTCGTTACTTAATTGATAGGTTATTTATGACGTTGACACTTCCTTACAATAATTTCATGTCTTTTGCGGATCACTCCTTTAAAGAATATGCCGATAATGACTTCGTTGGATATGTTGATGGTGAGATGATCTCTTACCGAGAAGCACAACAAAAAGTAATTGAACTGCAGGCTTTGTTTAAAGATCTAGGTATAAAGCAGGGAGATAAAATCGCAATCTGCAGTGAAAATATGCCGCATTGGGGCATAGTCTATTTAGCGATCACTGCTATGGGGGTGATTGCTGTGCCTATTCTGCCAGATTTTCACACTAACGAAATTCATCACATCATTAAACATTCTGAAGCAAAAGCGCTGTTTATATCTCAAAAGATTGCACAGAAGTTAAATGAAGACGATTTTAGTTCAAGCTTATCTTATGTTTTCTCATTGGAAACCTTCGATATTATTGAAGATAAAACCCCAAAACATTCAGAGTTATTGACGAAAAGTGCGCAAGCAATTGCGATTATGAAGAGCAAAGCGCTTAAGTTTGCTAAACAGAAAAAGCTGTTAAAAATGAGTGAAATTGATAACACCTTGAATATCAATACCGACGATATTGCGGTGATTATCTATACATCAGGTACTACTGGGCAATCAAAAGGGGTGATGTTAAGTCATCACAACTTGTTGTCGCAAATACATCAGGCCAATGGTTTGATTGACATTACCGCATCGGATCGTTTCCTGTCTATTTTACCACTGGCGCATACCTTTGAATGTTCGATTGGTTTTTTGGTTCCTTTTTCAAATGGTTCTACTGTCTCTTATATAAATCGTATCCCATCGCCTAAAATCATTTTAGCAGCGATGCAAAAGGTGAAACCAACTTGCTTTTTAAGCGTGCCTTTGGTGATTGAAAAAATATACAAAAACAAAGTGCTGGCAGAATTTAATAAGAACAAAATTATTCATTATCTGTACAATAATGTTGGTTTTATTCGCCGTAAATTGAACAAAATTGCGGGTAAAAAGTTAATTGAAAGCTTTGGTGGTGAGTTAAAATTCTTTGGCATTGGCGGCGCAAAATTATCACGCTTTGTAGAGCAGTTTTTGATTGAAGCAGAGTTCCCTTATGCGATTGGTTATGGTTTAACTGAAACCGCTCCTATCGTAGCAGCAGCAGTCCCTGGCGGAACAGCCTTGGGCACCACTGGAACCTTTGTTGAAGGGGTAGAGTATCGTCTAATCAAGCAAAATGAAGATGATAGTGAAGGTGAGCTACACGTGCGCGGGCCTAATATTATGTTAGGTTATTACAAAGAAGAAGAGCGTACTAAAGAAGTTTTAGATGATGAAGGTTGGTTTAACACTGGAGACCTAGGATACATTGATGATGCGGGGGTGTTAACTATCAGTGGTCGTAGCAAAAACGTTATTATTAGTGCTAGCGGTGAAAACATTTACCCTGAAGCGATAGAAAGTGTTATCGAGCAGCACCCATTAGTGGTTGACTCTATGGTTTATGAACTAGATAAAAAACTAGTGGCTAAAATCTATATTGATTACGACCTGTTTGATGAGCAACATAACCTGAAAAAACAAAGCGATTTTGATTTACACAAAGATATCATTAATTTACTAGAAGAGATCAAAGTCAGCTCAAACCAACAGCTTTCTTCTTTTTCAAAATTAAATTCAGTGATTGAACAAACAGAACCATTTATCAAAACACCGACTAAAAAAATTAAACGTTATTTACACATGTAATAGTACTTAGTTTTAGTTCGCCAGTATTGAAATGAACACAAAGCCGATCAGAGTGGTTTACTATACATTCTTATCGGCTTTTATATGGTCACAGCTTAAGATAAAATTTTAGCAATGACAGTTCTAACCAAACTATAAAATAATCAGTATAAATAGAGAAAAGTACCATGCCTAAAACTGCATCTGCACTGCATATCCTAGTTAAACATCAAGATAAAGCTGAGGATATATTAGCGCAATTAAAAAAGGGCGCTAAGTTTCAAACATTAGCGAAAAAATATTCAACTTGTCCTTCTGGCAAAAAAGGTGGCGACTTAGGTGAATTTAAAAAGGGGCAAATGGTGCCTGCTTTTGATAAGTTTTGTTTTACCGGACCAATACTGACACCCACCATTGTTAAAACAAAGCATGGGTTTCATATTGTAAAAATCCTGTATCGGACTTAATTACTCTCATTTAAAGTTAACTGGCTTATCTTATATGAAGTAACCTGCTTATTAGCTGTCAGTGCAAAGTATTAAATGGATATTATTTACTTCACATTAGGTTTTAGAACAGACTCTTTTTCATTAATAAAAGATAATCTATTAAAGATAATCGGCTAGCATCTGTGTAGATGTTGATTGTCTTTAAATAGGTTTATTTGTTATTAATTTATCTATCTCTAAATATATATAAGTGTTAAGAATGCCAGTAGAAATGTAATTTTAATAGCATATTTACTTGTTTTTTATCTATTTTTTTGATTTTGACGAGACACAATGTCACAATTCAATCATTGAAGATGGATCCTTAAATGTAAACTTTAGCATTCGCTGATTAAAGTTTTATTCTATATACCTACACAGTGGATAAGTGCCTTATACGATGAATAACCATGATATTTTAGGGACAAATGACTCTTGGTCTAAAAAAGCAATTCGTAAACAATTTAAATTGCTATCAATTAAAATTCATCCTGATAAATCTGGCTCGAGTGAATTATTTAAAATAGTACATATCGCTTACAAAAAAGTGATGGCGGGTAAGGGCAACGACGGATTTGTTTACCTACCTACCGAAGAGATAGATCTAGATTCACCTCCTCAAGAAAAAGAAGCCCTTATTTTACAGGTGCATCAACTTTTAAAAGAAGTAAAAATCAAAACAGAATGTTTAGATGAAGCAAATGCTCAAATTCGTAAACTTTCTGTTAACTCCGATGTTGCAAAAGTCACCAGTCAACTTAAATTAGCGCTCAGTGCTTTATTCATTATGATGGTTGGTGGTGCATTGGTCTTGTTATCTAATTTTGGCGAAGAAGAGCAGACACATACTGTAGATCCTCGTTTCTTTTTAAGCTCTGTCCCTAAGGTTGTTCAAGATAAACCCAAAATTGAATTAAAAGCGATTAAAAGGGATTGGAGTGAACTGCCTGGTTATTCAAAAAAAGGTGACTTTGGAGACTTCATTCTTATTACGGAGCTGGGTATTCCCACTCTAATGTTGCAAGTGGATCAGTCTGTTTATACGAGCGAACAAAAAGCTAAATTACGTAATGAGAAACACGGCTCTTGTGAAGCAGCTTTAATTGTTGATGATTATCAACGTGTTGGGTTAATCAATCCATTTGCACGTGGGACTATAGATCAGAATTTCATCTTCTCTATTTGGTTATTTGATAGTGTTAAATTATCCATGTTCAATGACTTTGAGCGTATCACTTTAATTTGTGATGATCTTATTTTCAGTGGCCATCTAGAAAGAGCCGTCAATTAATTCGCATTTATTCCTGTTAGATAAAATCTTGCCTATGAATGGTATATTTCTTTAATTTAGAACTTAAGGTGGTTGGTTTTAAGCCAAGTAGCTCAGCTGCACCACCTTCACCATATATTTTACCTCGGCAATCTTTTAATGCTTGAATCAAATTATTTCTTTCTAATTGCTTATGTTGTTGGGCATTGAGAACATTGCTGTGTTTTGTATGGAGCTGTTCCTTTAGATGGATGACACTCGCTTTATTCATAAATTCAAAATTGAGTTTATTACTTTTTGACAGTATCACTTGTCGTTCAATAATATTCTCTAATTCGCGGATATTGCCTGGCCATTTGTAATTGATAAGGTGCTGCATTTGAGCCATTGAGACTTGTGGAGCAGGTTGATTTAACCTAACACACACTTTATCAATAAAGTGTTTCACTAATAAAGGGAGATCATCGATTCGCTCACGCAGTGGTGGAGAGTTGATAGGAAAAACGTTCAATCTAAAATACAGATCTTCTCTGAATTTATTGGTTGCGACGAGTTTATTTAAGTCTTGATTGGTAGCGGCAATGACTCTGACATTAACATTACGTGTGAGCGATTCACCAACGCGTTCAAATTGTTGCTCTTGTAATACCCTTAATAACTTGCCTTGTAACTGTAATGGTATCTCTCCAACTTCATCTAAAAAAATGGTTGCACCATCAGCTAACTCAAATCGCCCTACACGATCCGATGATGCACCTGAGAAAGCACCTTTTACATGACCAAAGAATTCACTCTCAAAAAGCTCTGCTGGAATAGCCGCACAATTGACACGTATTAATGGTCTGACGTTACGTTGGCTTGCCTCATGAATTGCCCGCGCGATTAACTCTTTACCTGTGCCTGATTCTCCGGTGATTAATACATTAGCGTCAGTAGGGGCGACTAATGCAATTTGGCTCATCATATGTTTAATTTTATGACTGTTACCAATCAAATATTGATGATTAAAATCAGCATTAATCTCTTCTTGTAAGTAGGCGTTTTCCATCTCTAAACGGTGTTTAAGTGCATCAACTTCTTTTAACGCTTTTAGTAACTTATCTTGCGTGCGTTTACGCTCTGTAATATCACGGAAAATAACAACTGCACCAATTAATGTTCCGTTTTCAGTGAGTGGTGTACTGGTATATTCAACGGGGATAGCTTTACCCTGTTGAGACCAAAATACTTCATTATCTACACTATGAATGGCACCATCGTTAAAGGCGGCATAAATTGGGCATTTGTGTACGTGGTAGTGACTGCCATTAACATGGGTGTGATGAATAATATCGTGTATCTTTTTTCCCATTAACTGCTCTTTTTTCCAGCCAATAATTGCTTCAGCTGCTGCATTAACAAAAGTTGTTTTACCTTCGCAGTCCACGCCGTAAATGCCATCGCCAACGGCTGTTAGGAGTAATTGGTTTTGGCGTTCTATTTGTTGAAATACTGTTTCATCAGTGTTCCATTGTGACAAACCCAGTCGGTAATTAGACTCTATTCGGGATTTAAAATGTCGCTCAAAAGTAATACTGCCATCTTCACAACTTAGTAAAATATTATTAGCAAATTGAGAGGCATTAATACCGATACTCACAACTTTATTAGCAGCTTGTATGGTTAATTCACTAGACCAAGCTGTGCCTTCAGTGATGACTTGTTGTGTGAAATCATGCAGTTTATCAAGGCAGTCTGGAAAAAACTGAGTCACGGTATATTGAGTTAAGGCTGTTCTATCTAAGCTAAATAATATTTCTGCTTGTTTATTCGCTATCAAAATACGATTGGTAATAGGGTTAATCAATAACATTGCAGTAGGGGCATTTAAGAATAGTTGCTCCAGCATAGTTTACTCCGTCAATACAATTGATGTGTTATCAAGTTTGCCTGCAAATTTGAAGCCATTCCCACGAAATTAAGTTGTAACTACCACGATAATTCGTTTAAAACGAAATATCGTGGTTATTTTTTACAAGAGATATGTCTAAAAGTTATTTTAAAACAATAACTTACTATTTTCGTGTTAGCTGGCATAGTAAATGCAATCCGAGTAAAGGTTGAACAGAATGCACAAAGCAGCATTATCTAGTTTTTTATCGTTGCACTGCTTAAGTGCAAGATGCGTTCTGTTTATGGCCATTATTATTCAGTTAAGGAAATCAGATGTTAAAAAAAATACAAGTAACAGAAGCAATTTTCGCGATCAAAAAAGATAAGCAATTAACTTGGGAAACCATTGCTGAAGCCATTGGTATGTCAACGGTTTGGACTACATCTGCTTGCTTAGGGATGAACAGTTTTACTGATGCAACAGCAGATAAATTGATAGCCTATTTAGGTCTACCCACAGAAACAAAATTCAGTTTATTAGAAAACCCAACAAAAGAGTGGGATAAGTCAGTACCACAAGATCCACTCATCTACCGCTTTTATGAAGTCGTGGGTGTCTATGGCGATACCTTAAAAGAGGTTATTCAAGAGGAGTTTGGAGACGGCATTATGAGTGCCATTGATTTTACTATGTCAGTGGATAAGGAAGAAAACCCTAAAGGCGATCGTGTTGTAGTAACCATGAATGGTAAGTTTTTACCCTATAACGCCTGGTAGGTACCCTTATAAAAGACAAAATTGTGTATTCCATATCGATACTAAAAAGACGGCTGATATTGAGGATTACTAGAACAACGTAATGACTCAACATAAAGGATGTTTGCCAACAGGAAGTTACATTAACCCGTAAGTTATTTAACACATAAAATAGTAAATGCTTACCAGAATAAAAGTGAGAAAATTATGTCTTATCTAGAACCCGCAGAGTTTGTTACCAAGATGGTAGATACTGGGGAATCAAAAGTTTATATGTCCACTAAAGATACGCTGATACGCGCCTTTATGGCAGGGGCCATTTTAGGGTTAGCCGCTGTGTTTGCAATCACTGTTGCGACTAAAACAGGCAGCCCAATTTTGGGGGCTTGTCTATTTCCCGTGGGTTTCATTATGCTTTATTTAATGAAATTCGACCTGCTAACAGGAGTATTTACCCTAGTACCATTAGCTTTATTAGATAAGCGTCCAGGTGTTACCTTTTCAAGTGTTATGCGTAACTGGGGATTAGTTTTTATTGGTAACTTTGCTGGTGCAATCACTACAGCCTTTATGGTTTCCTTCATATTAACTTATGGTTATGCAACTGATGGCGGTGCACTAGCAGCTAAAGTAAGTGCAATTGGTGAATCTCGTACTTTAGGTTACCAAGAGCATGGTATAGGTGGATGGTTTACTATTTTCATTCGTGGGATGTTATGTAATTGGATGGTCTCAATGGGAGTTGTGGGCGCACTTATTTCGACATCAGCTGGCAGTAAAATGGCAGCAATGTGGATGCCAGTTATGCTGTTCTTCTTTATGGGCTTTGAACATTCAATTGTGAATATGTTCCTATTTCCATTTTCAATGATTATGGGGGGCGATTTTACCGTCTATGATTACCTATTGTGGAATGAAATCCCAACCGTATTAGGTAACTTAGCAGGTGGCTTATTGTTAGTTGGATTACCTTTGTACTTTACTCATGTCAAAACCTCTAAAGCACGCGTTTTAAGTTAATTTAATCATTTGATGTTACGTTTAAACACCATGAAATAAGAGTTGTGTTTAAGCGTAACCACTTTTTATTTATTTTAACTTTAAAATGAAATAGTTAAATTGATGTAAATTCTACCATTCAACTCGCAATTCAATAAATATTAAGTATCGGTTGATTGTATAGGGTGTGATACCTGTGTATATTAAGCTTACTTTTACATTTAAGTGAATTCATTATATTGAGCGCTAAGCAGCATAAAAACGCAACGACAACCCCCGAGATAAGAGCTTTTATTCATGACTCAGAGCTGCCGACCGCGGTACTTGCTCGTCTGTTAAAAATTTCTGAATCCACCGTACGTAAATGGCGTAAGCGGGAAACGATTGAAGATGCGTCACATGTGCCTAAACATTTCAAAACTACTCTCACGTTACAGCAACAATATGTTGTTGTGCAATTACGTACCCGGTTAATGCTTTCCTTAGATGATCTACTGCAAGTGTGTCGTCAATTTATTAATGAAAATACCTCTAGAGCTGGACTGCAGCGTTGTTTGAAACGTCATGGCGTTTCTAAATTAGCGGATATCGATCCAGCGGGTGAACTGGTCAAATTAGAACAGCAAGTCAGCGTTGCTATTAAAGATAATAGCTCAGATCAAATTCTTAATTCCGTGGTGAGTCCAGAAGCCATGAGTGAAGTATTAAATCAATTACGCAGTGAAGCAGCTGAAAAGACCAATAGTAGTCAATTAGCAGACCATGCCCGTAGTGCAAAAACCCGCTCACTCACTTGTTCAGATGTCGTACAAGTAAGTGTGACAACTCTGCCTCATTTAGATAAAAAACAAATTAATCAACATCGTTTATTGATTGCCCATGACCCTGATAGTCAATGGGTATACGTAGATCTATATCAAGACGATGAAGCCGATGCTGCACGACGTTACATGCGTTACGTGTTAAAGCATGCACCATTTCATATTCGTCGCTTATTAGCGGCAAATTATAACGAATTTTTGAGCCGATTCCGTTTGTTAAGTGAAGTATAAACATTAGCAAACAGACAGTAATGCCATTGGAGAACATAATGTCAAAAAAACAAAACACCAACACAGCGGCAGATAAGCGTATTAATTCACGCTTACAAGAAACGCCAATAGCGATTGTTGGTATGGCTTCGGTTTTTGCTGAAAGCAAAAACCTAGGACAGTTTTGGGATACCATAGTTAACTCGGTGAATGGCATTCAAGATGTACCTGAAGATCGCTGGGCAATAGATGATTATTATTCTGCCGATAAAAAAGAAGCAGATAAGAGTTATTGTAAACGCGGTGGTTTTTTGCCTGAAATTGACTTTGATCCAATGGAGTTTGGTCTTCCGCCTAACTTATTAGAGCTCACCGATATTACTCAGTTAATGGCATTAGTCACTGCACGTGATGTTATTGCAGATGCTGGCTTAAGTACCGAAGGTAGTGTTGACCGCGATAAAATGGGGATCATTTTAGGCGTTGGTGGTGGCCAAAAGCAGGGCGGCCAACTAATGTCTCGCTTGCAAGGACCTGTGTTAGAGAAAGTACTAAAAGCATCGGGCGTCAGTGCAGACGACACCAATGTGATCGTCGATAAATTTAAAAAAGCCTATATTCCGTGGGAAGAGAATTCATTCCCAGGTATGTTAGGTAACGTGATTGCGGGACGTATTGCCAATCGCTTTAACCTCGGTGGTACCAACTGCGTAGTGGATGCTGCTTGTGCAGGGTCATTAGCGGCTATCAAAATGGCCATATCGGATTTATTAGAGCACCGTTCAGATATGATGTTATCGGGTGGTATTTGCTGCGATAACTCTCCTTTTATGTATATGTCATTCTCAAAAACACCTGCCTTCACTGATGGTGACCGTATTCGTCCATTTGATGATAAATCTAACGGTATGATGATTGGTGAAGGTGTAGGTATGATTGCACTGAAACGTCTTGAAGATGCCGAGCGTGATGGAGACCGAATTTACTCAGTGATCAAAGGTATCGGTAGCTCATCTGACGGTAAATTTAAATCGATTTATGCACCACGTCCCGAGGGGCAATTAAAAGCCTTAAAACGTGCTTATCAGGACGCGGGTTTTGATCCAAAAACATGTGGTTTAGTAGAAGCACATGGTACGGGTACTAAAGCGGGTGACGCAGCCGAGTTTAGGGGATTAGAGTTATTATTTAGTGAAAATAATGAACAAAAGCAACACGTAGCCTTAGGTTCAGTTAAATCACAAGTAGGTCATACTAAAGCGGCAGCGGGCACCGCTGGTTTGATCAAAGCGGCCTTAGCGTTACACCATAAAGTATTACCCCCGACGATTAATGTTGATCTACCTAATAAAAACTTAGATATCGACAATACACCGCTATATATCAATACAGAAACGCGTCCTTGGATGCAGCGTGAAGATGGTGTTAAGCGTCAAGCGGGGATCAGCTCATTTGGATTTGGTGGCACTAACTTCCATTTAGTATTGGAAGAGTACACACAACAACACCAACAAGCTTACCGATTAAATGAGGTTGCTCAGTCATTTTTAATTACCGCAGATGATAAAGATCAACTGATTGAGCAATTAACTGCTGAGTATGATGCTTTGCAGGTTGATCAAGATAGTCAGCCTTATGCTTATAATCAATTCATAGTGAATTTCCCTGTACGTAACATTGAAGCTAATCAAGCTCGTTGCGGGTTTGTGGCGAAGGATATTAATCATGCGCAACAATTACTAACACAAGCAATCGATAAACTAAAAGCCGAACAGTCTAATCAATGGTCTCTGCCAACGGGAATCTATTACCAAGAGCAGGCTATCGATACCAAAGGGAAAGTCGTTGCTCTTTTCTCTAGCCAAGGTTCGCAGTATGTCAACATGGGACGCGAACTGGTTTGTCATTTTCCAACTATGATGGCCAGCCAAGTTGCCATGGACAAACAGTTTGCGTTAAACGCAAAAGGTAAAGTTAGTGATGTGCTTTATCCTATTCCTGTATTTAATGCCGCTAAAAAAGCGCAACAAGAGCAGACCTTACGTTTAACTGAATATGCACAGCCTGCAATTGGTAGTTTATCCGTTGGTTTATTTAATACCTTTAAGCAAGCCGGATTTAAAGCAGACTTTACCGCAGGTCACAGCTTTGGTGAGTTAACCGCATTATGGGCTGCAGGTGTTTACTCAGAACAAGATTACATGCAATTAGCTATCGCACGTGGACAAGCGATGTCTGCACCGGAACAAGCTGATTTTGATGCAGGTACAATGGCCGCTGTGATTGGTGAAGTCGCTTTAGTTGAAAGTGAAATTGCTAATATCGAGGGAGTTGCTGTTGCTAATTACAATGCACATAACCAAGCTGTAATCGCCGGCAATAAAGCAGCGATTGCAGATGCCAGTGCAAAACTCAGCGAGCTTGGTTTAAAAGTCATTGAATTACCTGTATCTGCTGCTTTCCACACACCGTTAGTGGAACATGCTCAGCAACCGTTTGCTAAAGCCATAGATCAAATTGATTTTGTAAAACCAACTGTGAGTGTGTTTGCCAATGGCACGGGTGAAGCACATAGTCAGGAGCCTAACAAGATAAAATCTGCACTGAAAGGGCATATTCTTGAATCGGTACAATTTAATAAAGAGATAGAAAACCTCTACCAAGCAGGCGGACGTATTTTTGTTGAGTTCGGTCCTAAAAATGTATTAACAGGTTTAGTGGATAATATCCTGCAAGATAAACCAGATGTTGTGACTATTGCAACCAATGCAAATAGCAAACAAAATGCTGATCTGCAATTGCGTTTAGCAGCCGTTCAATTAGCTGTTTTAGGCTTAGAACTGGATAATATTGACCCTTATTCTGCAATCCAGCGCCCAACTATCGCACCTAAAAAGTCACCATTAGCAATGAAACTCTCGGGAGCGGCTTATGTTAGCCCTAAAACACAGCAAGCTTTTAAAGATGCATTGAGTGATGATTGGAAGATAACTAATAGCAAGAGTGCAACAACTGAAGTGAAAGAGGTGATTAAAGAAGTCATCGTAGAGAAGGTGGTAGAAAAAGTTGTAGAGAAAGTGGTCTATGTTGATAGTGAAGGCGTTCCTTTAGCAGATCAATCTGCAGTCAAAGTATCGTCATCTCCTATGGTCGAAACACAAGGTATGTCAGCTAATATTGAACAAAGTGTTGCGCAATTAGTAGAACATCAATCACAGCTATTATCCGTACATCAAGCTTATTTAGAAGGTCCGAAGCAGTATGCTGACACCTTTAAAAGCGTCTTGAAAGCACAAGCTGGGCAACAAAAATTACCAGAAGGTTTAGATAAAACCTTAAGTATGTATCATGATTTTCAAACCGAAACCCTAAGGGTACATGAAACGTACCTAAATAATCAGACTGAAAATATGCAGCAGATGTTGAGTGGTACTTCAGAGGGTAAAGGCATATCCTCTCAAACGCGTACATCCGTTGTTGAACCTCAAAACGCAGTGCAATCACAAACTGACCATAAGCCTTTAACAACTAACCTAAACTTACAGGAGCAGTTACAGGCAACACATAATACCCTTCAAGCTGCCGAGATTAACCCGATCAATGTCAAGCCTATTAGTCATGTACAAGTGCAATCGGTTTCGGAAGATGAAGTGGCGCCACTTAGTGGTGAAAGTGCAGTTCAGATCAGTGCTGATACACAATTCATTGAGCAAACCATGTTATCTGTGGTGGCTGATAAAACCGGTTACCCAACTGAGATGTTGGAATTAAGCATGGATATGGAAGCGGACTTAGGTATCGATTCTATTAAGCGTGTTGAAATTCTAGGTGCAGTACAAGATCAAATCACTGACTTACCTGAATTAGACGCCGAGCAATTAGCACAAATGCGCACCCTTGAAGAGATCGTGACTTATATGAACTCTGTAATGGGAGACGTTGCATCTGCTCAACAAACAATAGCCACTGCAAAATCATCGGGTACAGTAACCAATCACGTTAGCTCACAAGCGATTGAGCAAACTATGTTAGCTGTGGTGGCAGATAAAACCGGTTATCCAACAGAGATGTTGGAATTAAGCATGGATATGGAAGCGGACTTAGGTATCGATTCTATTAAGCGTGTTGAAATTCTAGGCGCAGTCCAAGATCAAATCACTGACTTACCTGAATTAGACGCTGAGCAATTAGCGCAAATGCGTACTCTTGAAGAGATTGTGCTTTACATGAACTCAGTAATGGGAGACGTTGCACCTGCTCAACAAACAATAGCCACTGCAAAATCAGCGGGTACAGTAACTAATCACGTGAGCTCACAAGCGATTGAGCAAACTATGTTAGTCGTGGTGGCAGATAAAACCGGTTATCCAACAGAGATGTTGGAATTAAGCATGGATATGGAAGCGGACTTAGGTATCGATTCTATCAAACGTGTTGAAATTCTAGGCGCAGTACAAGATCAAATCACTGACTTACCTGAATTAGACGCTGAGCAATTAGCGCAAATGCGCACTCTTGAAGAGATCGTGACTTA
>NZ_QOCB01000047.1 GCF_003318165.1 Psychromonas sp. B3M02 | reverse complement strand
TAGATCAGTTATTTAATACATTTGGTATAACTTATAAAAAAGGGGCTGACGCCCCTAATATTAATGATCTATGTTATACAGTTTAGCCTAAAATAGTCGCTAGCTCTTTACTGATAACATCAACAGCTTGCGTACCATCAAATTTATGATGAGCGCCGTTACCTTGAGCCGCTTCATTTTTGTAGTAAGCGATTAAAGGTGCTGTTTGTGTGTGGTAGATATCTAAACGTTTACGTACTGTCGCTTCCTCATCATCAGGACGGATAGATAGGTCTTCACCTGTTACGTCATCTTTACCTTCCACTTTTGGTGGGTTGTAAACGATGTGGTAAGTACGACCAGATCCAGAGTGAACACGACGACCCGCCATACGTTTAACGATCTCTTCGTCTGGCACATCAAATTCCAATACAAAATCAACAATCACGCCAGCAGCTTTCATTGCATCAGCTTGTGGGATAGTACGTGGGAAACCATCTAGTAAGAAACCTTTAGCACAATCATCTTGCGCAATACGCTCTTTAACCAAACCAATAATTAAGTCATCAGAGACTAATTGGCCTGCATCCATTAATTCTTTTGCTTTTAATCCAAGCTCTGTCCCTGCTTTAGCAGCTGCACGTAACATGTCACCCGTTGAGATTTGTGGGATACCATATTTATCCATCATGAATTGAGCTTGTGTCCCTTTACCGGCACCTGGAGCACCTAATAAGATAATACGCATTCTAGCTTCCTATATAATTAATAAATTCTACTGCGAAATTTACACCGTTGAGAGTAAATTCACAAGATTATCAACAAAAAAGGCCTGCATAAGCAGGCCTTTAACACATTTATGTGTTGATTAAGCGCTTCATTAAGCGATTAATAACTTGTTAATACGAGCAACAAATTCAGATGGGTCATCTAAGCTACCTTTTTCAGATAGGATTGCTTGTGCTAACAATAGCTCAGCCCATTCTGCAAATAACTCTTCATCAGCCATATCTGCTAATTTAGTGATCATTTCGTGCTCTGGGTTAAGCTCAAAAATTGGCTTGCTATCTGGTACTGGTTGACCCATTTGTGCCATTAGTTTAGCCATTTGCGTGCTCATGTCATCGCTATCAGCAACAATACATGAAGGCGTTGACGTTAGACGTTGTGTTAAACGTACATCTTTAACTTTATCGCCTAGTACTTTCTTAGTACGTTCGATGAAGCTAGCAAATTCAGTCTCTTGTTTCTCTTGCTCTTTCTTCTCTTCTTCAGTGTCTAATTTACCTAAATCTAAATCACCTTGTGTCACGCTGATAAACGCTTTACCGTCATACTCTGGTAAATGGCTTAATAACCACTCATCAACGCGATCTGATAGTAATAATACTTCGATACCTTTCTTACGTAAGATCTCTAAGTGTGGGCTGTTTTTAGCCGCATTAAAGCTATCTGCAGTGATGTAGTAGATCTTATCTTGCTCTTCGTTCATGCGAGAGATGTAAGCATCTAGTGAGGTAGTTTGATCAGCTGTATCTGTTTCAGTTGAAGCAAAGCGGAACAGTTTAGCAATTTGCTCTTTGTTACTTGGATCTTCAGCTGGACCTTCTTTTAATACTTGGCCAAACTCTTTCCAGAATGCGTTGTATTCTGTTTCATTTTTCTTAGCAAACTTAGTTAACATAGTTAATGCACGCTTGGTACAAGCACTACGTAGCTTAGTTGTTACACGTGTATCTTGTAGGATTTCACGTGATACGTTTAGTGGTAGGTCATTTGAATCTAACACACCTTTTACAAAACGTAGGTAAGTTGGCATGAACTGCTCAGCATCGTCCATAATAAATACACGTTGAACGTATAGTTTTAGGCCATGTGCTTTTTCACGGTTCCATAGGTCATACGGTGCACGTTTTGGAATGTATAATAAGCTAGTGTACTCTTGCTCACCTTCTACTTTGTTATGAGACCAAGTTAGTGGATCTTCAAAGTCATTGGCGATGTGCTTGTAGAACTCTTTGTATTCTTCGTCTTTTAAGTCGCTTTTCGCGCAATTCCACAATGCAGTTGCTTTATTAATTGATTCCCAAGCTGCTTCAACGGCTGGTACTTTCTCGCCATCAGGGCCTTCAGACTCAGGCACAGCTTCTTTAAACATTTGTACAGGAATGCTGATATGGTCAGAGTATTTAGATACAACGCTACGTAGTTTGTAGTCGTTGAGGAATTCAGTTTCGTCATCACGAAGGTGTAAGATGATTTCAGTACCACGGTCAGCTTTTTCAATGTTAGCAACGGTGTAATCAGCTTCACCTGTTGATTCCCAAGTTGTACCTTGAGATGCATCATCACCCGCTTTACGTGTGTTAACCGTTACTTTATCGGCAACGATAAATGCAGAGTAGAAACCAACACCAAATTGCCCAATTAACTGTGAATCTTTTACTTGGTCGCCTGATAGTTTTTCGAAGAAATCGCTAGTACCTGATTTAGCAATCGTACCTAAATGCTCGATCACTTCGTCACGAGTCATACCAATACCGTTATCGCTGATAGTGATCGTTTTTGCTTCTTCATCAAAGCTTAAACGTACACGTAGGTCCGCATCGTTTTCAAATAGGCTACCGTCAGATAGTGCTTTAAAGCGTAATTTATCTGCAGCATCTGCAGCGTTTGAAACAAGTTCACGTAGGAAAATCTCTTTATTTGAGTATAAAGAGTGAATCATTAATTTAAGAAGTTTACCAGTGTCAGCACTGAAAGCATGGTTTTGTTGCTGTTCCATATTTCTATTTCTCTCTTAATTAAGGGTTACTACTAATAAGTTAATTAATAGATGGAGACAGTTGATTGGATTTCAAGAGGAAATTTAATTTTTTTTGGAGTAGTTGTTGAGGTAAGGGGAAAATGGATCAAACTTGAGGTGATTTTGTTGGGTTTGGGTAGTTGAATTACTCGTCTCCATAATCTTCGTGAGGATGCGTAGTTTGTTAATAATTGTACGGTACGGCTAGTCTGCGCTCGTCGGATCACGTTGAGACTTTTGGCTTTGGATTTCGCCCTGTCGGCGACTCTACTTTTTCTTATCAGAAGAAAAAGTAAGCAAAAAGACTGACTCCGAATCGCTTTCTTAATCCAACCAATAAAGGGCTTTCTAAACGCATCAATTCATACGGCACGTCCATGTGTCGGATGAACTTACAGCAAACGTCCTGTTTGCTGTAAGTGAGTTAAGAAAGCTAACGTTAAAGGTACAGCATTGTTTGGATTCGTTGGCGAGTTATCGCATAAAGGAAACTTGTCTATTAATAAATATTAAGCAGGTAATACACCAGCTGTAAAAATTTGATTTAACGCGCGAAGATCGCAATTATATCCGCAAATATTAGCATCACACCATTCTTCTTTTGTGATATCAGGCCATTCAAAATCAAAGTGAATAACATTCAAAGCAATAAGCTCGACACGGAACCAATACTGGGAAACCTACAACCTGCCGAAACAGAGGAATAAATTACTTAACACTTATTTTTCAGCACAATATAACCAACAAAAAACTAGATAAAACATTAAATAACACTTAGTTATTTGACGAGTAATTTATTCATTATTTTAAATACTTTATTAAGGAACGTTAATCAAGCTGCACCAAAAGTGAACAATCTAAATAAAAAACACGCCACAAAGGTGCAAATATAAAGGTTTTTTAAATTTAAAATTAAAAATGACAATTAATTTAAAAGCCAAATTGACGTTTTTAACTGGTTATTTATTTTTAGCAAAAAACAGAGAAAAAAATACAACAAAACAAAAAACTTTCCATCATATTCAAAACAAACAAAAACAGAATAATAAACTGCAATTTAACCATAAATAAGCATTTTAGACTAAAGCAAAACTGCTAGAGTAATTGATAGCAAAATAACATTTACTAAGATGAAAAGTGCTTTAGATAAATTAATTAAAATTCTGTGTGTTGGCATATAACCTGCTCTATCAGACTAGTTAGTCTAATTATTTTGATCCATTATTATTTGAATCTAAGCATGATTAAAACAGTGCAACTGAGCCGTTAGGCAATAATAAAATAAACTCTACTACCAATGGGAATATCAATATGGAAATTAAAAAACCTTACTTATTATTTTTAGGCGATGCACAAGATCCTCTAGCAGCTAAAGTTGCACAAGGCATCAAACAATGGCATCCAGAATACTGTGCTGGCCAATTCCGTATGGAAGATTGTCAAGCAGACTGTGGTTTAACAGACATGGATATTGCACAAGCAAAAGCTGCGGGTGTTAAAACATTAGTGATTGGTGTTGCTAATCGTGGTGGTATTATTTCAGAGAATTGGTTAACAGTCTTAAAAACAGCACTTGAAGCTGGGATGGATTTAGCATCGGGCTTACATAACAAGTTAACTGATATTAAAGAACTTAAAGAATTAGCTGATAGCTTAGGTCGTAACTTATTTGATGTTCGTTTTCCAACACAAACATTTCCTGTTGCAAGTGGCTTAAAACGCTCTGGTAAACGTGTATTACAAGTGGGTACAGACTGCTCAGTGGGCAAAATGTACACCGCATTAGCACTTGAAAAAGAAATGTTAGCACAAGGTATGAAAACAAGTTTCCGTGCAACGGGCCAAACAGGTATTTTGATTAGTGGTTCAGGTGTGAGTATTGATGCCGTTGTTGCTGACTTTATCGCCGGCGCTGTTGAAACAATTGCACCAGCAAACGATGCCGATCATTGGGATGTTATTGAAGGCCAAGGTTCATTATTCCATGCTTCATTCTCAGGTGTTACCGCAGGTCTTATTCACGGTTCACAAGCCGATGCACTAGTTTTATGTCACGAACCAACACGTGAACATATGCGTGGTCTGCCAACTTACCCACTTCCTGATTTAAAAACATGTATGGAACTTAACCTAACAATGGCCCGCATTACTAACCCAGCGGTTAAATTTGTTGGTATTTCAGTGAATACGTCACAGCTTTCTGAAGATGAAGCTAAAGCATACCTAACGAAAGTTGAAGCAGAATTTAATCTACCTGCTGTTGACCCATTCCGTGAAGGTGTTAGTCGTATTGTTGAAGCATTAGCAAAAATTTAAGGGCTGAATAATGAAGGTTAACCTACTAGACGAAAGCTGGCTTATTGAAGGATCTTTTACTATCTCTCGAGGTAGTAGAACCCATGCCAATGTTGTTGTAGTTGAACTGCAACAAGGTGAACATACTGGTCGTGGAGAATGCGTTCCCTATGCTCGCTACGATGAATCAATCGAGTCAGTGATCGCTGAACTGGCGGCTTTAGAAGACAAGATAGTAGCCGGGTTAACCCGACAAGAAATGCAATCCTTATTACCCTCAGGCGCTGCACGCAACGCATTAGATTGCGCCTACTGGGATTTAACTTGCAAACAATCAGGCCAACGTATTTGGCAACAGCTTGAAGTTGCACAGCCTGAATCAGTCACTACTGCTTTCACATTATCTTTAGACACACCAGAACGAATGAAAGCAGCGGCAATAAAAAATGCACACAGACCATTGCTTAAGTTAAAACTTGCAGGTGAAGGTGATGTGGAACGTGTTGCAGCTGTTCGTGAAGGTTCGCCTAATGCACGTATTATCGTAGATGCAAATGAAGGTTGGAATGAAGCACAATATTTAGAGATGGTGCCTGAGCTCGTAAAATTAAACGTTGAAATGATTGAACAGCCTTTTCCGGCAAGTGATGATGGGGCTCTAGCCCATTTACCTCGACCAATCACACTTTGTGCCGATGAGTCTTGCCATGACAGCAGTAGTTTAAAAAATATTATTGGTCGCTACGACATGATCAATATTAAGCTGGATAAAACCGGTGGCTTAACAGAAGCCATCGCATTAAAAGAAGAAGCAGAGAAAGCAGGATTACAGATTATGGTTGGCTGTATGGTTGCAACATCGCTTGCAATGGCACCTGCTTTTATCGTCGCACAAAACGTTCAAATTGTAGATCTTGATGGGCCATTATTACTGGCTGAAGATCGTCAATCAGGCATCCTATTTGATGAAAGTCTAATGAATGTTTACCAAGCAGCGCTTTGGGGTTAATTCATTAACAAGAACCCAAATTTTAGGTTAATGAATTTAGGTTATCTATTTTATAAATAGCGAGAATTAGATTACCGCTATATTACGAGGATTAAATGATGGGACGTATTGTCTACCTAGATGGTCAATATCTTAAAGAAGATGAAGCTAAGGTTTCTATTTTCGATCGTGGTTTTCTTTTTGGTGACGCTGTTTATGAAGTAACAGCAGTGATTAATGGTAAATTAGTCGACAACGATGGCCACATGATTCGCTTACAACGTTCATGTAATGAATTACAAATTGAATTACCTGTGGCATTAACAGACATCACAGCGATTCAGAAAGAACTCATTAAAAAAAATGCACTTAACGAAGGCGGTATTTACTTACAGATCAGCCGTGGCTCTGCTGGCGATCGTGACTTTGGTTACCCTGAAAATGTGAAGCCGACATTAGTGTTATTCACTCAAGCGCGTGAACTATTAAATAGTCCAAAAGCAACAAAAGGCATGAAAGTGATTACTACTGAAGATATTCGTTGGAAACGCCGTGATATCAAAACAGTGGGGTTATTGGCTCCATGTATGGCTAAACAAGGTGCTATTGAAAAACAAGTTGATGACGCGTGGTTAGTTGAAGATGGTTACATCACTGAAGGCAGTTCAAATAATGCTTATATTGTGACGCAAGACGGTGTGTTAGTAACACGTCCATTAAGTAATGACATTTTGCACGGTATTACGCGCAAAGCATTACTTGAACTTGCTGAGAAAGAAAATATCAAAATTGAAGAGCGCTTGTTTACGGCTGAAGAAGCGTATCAAGCGGCAGAAGCATTTGTTAGTTCAGCAACCACTTTTGTATGGCCTGTGATTGAAATTGATTGTCACACTATCGGTGATGGTAAACCAGGTAATGTAGCGAAAAAATTACGTGAAATTTACATTGAGTTAGCAACAAAAACAGTTAACTAAGTACAAGTAAGGACGCACAAGCTTAAAGTACTCAAGTAATTAAATCATTGTTATACCAAAAATCAATATTATGAAAGGCAAATAGAAGTCACTATTTGCCTTTTTATTTGTTTTTTACACCTTTAAAAAATGCATCGATATCAGACCCAACATTCACTTCATTTACAAACCACGGATGTAACTTCATTAACACTTTTATGTGTGTTATGTCCTGCCCGTAGACTAACGTCTCAACAGCCCCCCCGTTTGCAGTCAGAGCCTCTTCCATTAGTTTTTGATTAAAGAGACCTACCGTAGTATCACCTTCAGAATGAATGAGCAGCGCAGGCGGCTCATTGCCAGTAAGGTGATTTTCTATCCTCATATCATTGAAATTTTCTTCGCCAAAAATATCGATATATTGCTGTTCTTTAGGTTTGAAATTATAGGGGCCAGCAATACCTGCAAAGGCTTTAATAATAGAAGTTGATTGATTCTCAGCAGCTAAGTATTGGTCGTTAAAGGCAAGCATGGCTGCAATGTAAGCACCAGCCGAATGGCCTGTAATAAACAGTTGCTCGGCATCGCCACCAAATTTGTTTATATGTTGATTTACCCAAGCAACGGCTTTTGCACCATCTTTGATAAACGCTGGATATTTGACCTTAGGGTAAAGTCGGTAATTGGGAATAACGACCACGTAACCTTTATCCACAAAACTATCGGCAACAAAGGTAAAATAGTCTTTATCACCCCAACTCCAACCACCTCCATAAAAGAACACCAATACAGGGCGTTTAATATCTGCTTTCCAGTCTTTGTTACTATAGATATCCAGCTTTAGATCATGGCTTTGATCAAAAACGACATCTTTCTCTATTTTTAAGTTGGATGATAATGAGACGGCAGTATTGAGTATTTTAAGCTCAGTAGCCGCGCTGTCTTTTATGAATGAGAAGATAAGAATAGCGACTGGGATCAAAGCAATAAGCAGTAATAGTTTCTTCAATGGGACACTCATTTGTTAGCGACTAAATAAGGTATTACGTAGCTTAGCACGAGGAGATCATTATCCGTTGATATTTAGTAATGTTTTAAGGTAGGTGAAACTAACCAGATGAAATAAGAAGCCGCCTAAACAGCAGCTCTGCTATCAAGAGGCTTCTGTAGGCTGTATTAATTGAATACTGAAATCGATGGTTTACTAGGCATCACTTCAAATTCATGGGTAAGCTTTTTATTTTTATCCGTCGCCACAAAGTCATAGTTCTGTGATGTCATATCATCACTAAATAGCGCAATATTAAAATCAACTTTAGCCGAGTTTGAGGTTAATGCATAGCGGCCCATAATGGTCACCTGCTCGATGCTTTCACCTGCAGTATGTCTATAGTTATTAGCTGCTTCATGTCCTGTTGTTGGCTCTAACAATAATCCGTCAATCACAAATTTATGGCTATCTTCCATTAAATAGACATTCTGCTTAATAGTTTCACTGATCAAATCACGGTGATTATTAAACTCTTGAATAGTGACATGTTTATCATCATTATCATCAACACCTTTAAAAGCTGACATGGGTAAAGACAAAGCAATATAAACATTAGTACCAATGAAACTTAATGTGCCATGTTGCGCAGCCATTAAGTGAGCAAAGCTGGTGTTGGGCGTTGTTAAACATAACGCACAAGCTATACCCAGTAGCCCTTTTTTCATTGATTTCATTTTATTTTTCATTTTTTAAACCTTTATTCATTCAAATTTTTCCTTTCACGCAGCGTTGAAAGTAAGGGTAACTATCTGTTACATAATAATGGTATATACCCTTAGGGAACTCTGGTGTGACACCAACTTGCCCATTACATTCATCTAGATCACCTAATCCTAGTACATATTCCCAATCTTGCTGAAAAGTCCCCAAAGGATAAATATCAACTGAAGGTCGACTATCACTTATTTCACTAACCAATTGATAACTGCCTTTCATCAACTTGATTGCAGAGTTGGCATCAGCGGGGTTTGAATATCCATAACGCGCATAAATAGGAAATCCGTCAGCAGCCCAACCAATTAAGGTCATGGTTTTTTTATTACCGCCTCGATTGGTAATAAAACCTTCAGGTATGCCGTGATAATGATAAGTTCCATTATCCTGTACATGTGCATTGTTTTGATCGAGACCAAAATCAAATACATCTTGACCAATACTTTCAATATTCCACTGTTCAGCTTTATTGTTAACACCACAGTTATTATCAATATCTCGACACGTAGAGCTAGAGCCAACCGCCATTTTCACACCATTTAACAGCATGCCAATAACAGAGTGTGAGCGACCAAAAGTAGTCGTGACATTGGTTTTCACTGGGGTTAAGGTATAACTCTCGAACACAGATTGTTGCAAAATTGTATAGGCGTTATTAGCATTGGGAAATCTCCCAACTTCATGGTCAGGTATACCATTTGCATCTAAATCTCGTGAGTTCCCATCACATGACCAATAAGCCACACTATTTGCTTCTACTGATTTTGACGTGTTGTATTGGTTATATTGATAATCACATAACACACCAGCAGTTGATTGACCTGGTTTAATCTTTGATAAAACAGATTGATGCTTATCACCACATGCACTTAATAAGATTAAGACAATACAGGCTAATAATACGTTTAAAAATTGATAAGCAAACATGCTGCTTAGATCCCCCTCATTATTAATGAGGTGAAGCTTAACGATTAATTGTGCAAAGACTGTGCACATTGAAAAATAGTTGCTTAATGAAGAGCGAAGGGATTAAAAACAGAGACCCCTTTCAACAATAAGGGCCCTGTTTTTTAACTTAATATACTCTTTAACTTAATAAAGCAGAAGTTAAGATGGAGTGGCTAGTGCAGGCCTATTTTGTACCATAGCACTTGCAGCTATCAAGGTGAACGCACCGAGTAATTGTATTTGTGTCATCTCTACACTTAAAAATAACCAGTTGATAAAGATGGCAGCAACCGGGAAAAACATCTCCGCTAAGGTCGCCCAATGTGCAGGAATACGCTTTAACCCCTGGTAGTAACAATACATACCTAACACACCTGACAATAACGCTAACATGGCAATTTTTTGCAATACGGTCAACTCAATGCTTGTTATCAAGGTGGGAGCCATAAATGCAAATGGCAACATGCCTAATAGGCCAAAACTAAAACGACCAGCCATAATATCCAAACTACTTAAGCCCTGTGTACTGAGCTTTTTGCCAAACACAGTTGCACTGCCCCAACTAACTACTGCAAATAGTGCCAAACCGTATCCCCACAATGCTTGTTGACCATGTTGTAAATCCCCTTCTTTCAGGCTGATTAATAACGTTTGAAGGTCCGGCCACATCAACAACAAGCTACCTAAAATAGCCAGGCCTAACCATAGGAAAAAGCGAGAATCTATTTTCTCCTTCAACAACACACAGGCTAGAGTGACAGCCACTAAAGGTTGTAGTTTTTGAAGCAAAATCACAACAGTAGGGTTAGACAAATAAAATGCTTCGGTAAAAGCTAAAGTGCCTAAAGCAGATCCCAAAATACCAACCACCATAAAAGGAATTAAGGTTTTTCGAGAAATAAAGTTGAATGAGCGACGTTTGTAAATAAAGATGCCAGCTAATACAGCAACTAATATTAAATGCTCAAATAACACAATTTGTTGTGCACTAGAGCCGCCAAATAAGAGTGGATAACGAATTAACGTATCTGCGGCCCATAATAAGCACGCAAAAAATATAAAGGTAATACCTGTCATTACAATTCCTAAACTAAAAAGGAGAGAAAGACAGAGCGTAGGAAAGAACATTATACCGTCCATATCAAATAACTAATCCATTTACTTGCTGGAATAGTTTCATTAATCGTAACGATATTATTCAATAGTATTTACACTAAAGAATTGAATAAATAACTTACAAAAACTGCAGCGTAATATCTCCCCATCAAAATAATGAAGATCAATAATTTCTACAAGAGATCGAACTAGCTTCCCCTTGTTATCGTATAAAAAGGGCAAATGGTTGATGTTTCTGTATGCTATTTATTCTCGATCTTCTTCCATCCGGACTATAACCGTCGGCTTTGGCCTCTCACCAAATCTGCTGACCCTAATATAATAATAACTCATCCTATTAGGCGCTCGTGGGCTGTTTCACTGATACAAATTCATAACGTGAAAATACCACCGGTGGGGAATTACACCCCGCCCTGAAGTCGAATGACTCATACCAATTAACTAACTATTTTACTTACTAATATAATTGGTATATCCGCCACTATATCAATAGCAGCGGTTAAGTCATGGTTGATAATAATAAGCTTTTAGAAAAAGACAAGCGAAATACTTAAATTAGATGTTAAAGAAAGAGTTAAAAGTAGAGAGAAAGCAAAGTATCTTAGCTTGAAGCTTGACTGGTCCAAATAGTTGGATTGGATTCAAAGATTAAATTTGGGGTTGTTACAAATAATTGTTTAGCAATATTTTCACCTAACTCATCGCTCACAGCTAAAAAAGCTTCTTTCATTTTAGAAGGACGACGCTTCATATTATGCATATCCGAAGCAACAATCGAGGCGTCATTATTCCTCAGCAGATCCCATGCTATTTTCTTTGATCTTTCACCAAAGTCACCGATGATTGAAGCCGCCGTGACTTGAAATAAACAATCTCGCTCTTTGAAAGGAAGCAATAAACCTGATGACTCCCAAACGCCTCTATTACGCTCAGGATGTGCAATCATAGGCAGTATATTTTGTGCTATTAACCAATCGACTAATTTCTCACTACCTGGAGGAATATGGCTATGAGGAAACTCCAATAATAGCAAATCCTTCCCATGCCACTTACCCATAAAAGGTAATTGCTGAGTATTAGCCAGCATCATAATTTCAGGGCATATACGTACTTCTGCCGCATAGGCGAGGGATATATTGATTGAAGGGTTTTCTTGTACAGCGGAAGTTAACTGAGTGAAAGCTTGTTGGATACTTGATAAGTCATTATCGAAAGTCCCCAAATGAATATGCGGTGTCGCTAAAATTTTACACACACCGCTATCAATAGAACCTTCAATGAGTTGCAGGGAATCGGTTAATGAACGAGCCCCATCATCAATCCCCGCTAAAATATGACTGTGTAAATCAATCATTATTCCACTTGTACGAACACATAGTTATATTATTGACCATAACCATAATAGCCTTCGTAATCTTCTTTATCGCCTTTTTTAATATCAACTCTATTTAATACAATGCCGTCTATATGAGAATTAACTTGCATTAAACGAGAGATACCTTTTTTAACGGCAGCTTGCTTCGTAGAATCAGATTGAACGATATAAATAACAGAGTCCGCACGCTTAGATAACACTAACGCATCACTTACTGCTAAAGTAGGCGGTGAATCGATAACAATACGATCGTACTTCTGTTTTAAAATCGTCATTGCCGCATCAAACTTCGCACCTGATAATAACTCAAGTGGATTACTTGGTATAAAACCAGATGGTAAGATATCAAGCCCAGAAGCTTCATCATGTACAATCACATTCTCAAGTTTTTCAGTTCCTGAAATCAAATTAGATAATCCCGCTTGATCAGCCCCTAATTTAAATACACCAAGGAAGCTTGGGCGACGCATATCCGCTTCAATCAATAAGGTTTTCTCAACTTGAGACATAGAAAGAGCAATATTAATTGATGTAGTTGTTTTACCTTCACCTGGAATAGATGAAGTAACTAACACCACTTTATGTTGATCATCGATATGTGAAAGCATAAACCCAGTACGTAAAGTTCTGACGGCTTCTGAGAACGCTTTATGCTTATCATCAAAAAATGCATGAGGCGATAAAGTTTGTTTACGCTTTAATTTAATCAGAGGTAATAACCCTAATAAACGCAATCCTAACTTAGATTCGATTTCCGCAGCCGTTCTAAACGTATCATTTAAGGCATCAATAACAAATGCATAGATAACCGCAAAAGCAAATGAAGCTATAAAGGCTAAAATCACAAGTAGTTTTTTATTAGGTTTAATAGGTGCTAATGGTGTTTCTGCTTGATCCAATATTTTAGCTTGCTCAACATCAAGGTCACTAGTGACTTCAGTCTCTTTATAACGCGTTAAAAACGTATCATAAAGGCTTTGGTTTGCCTCTACTTCACGCTGTAACCTTAAATACTCTTGCTCAGTACTAGATATGTCTTGGTATTTACGTTTCTCTTGTTCAAGCTCTCTAATAAAACGTCGCTCGTTATTCTTAGCTGCTTGTAATTCTTTAGCAAAGCCCCTAACTATCTTATTCGCTTGTTGCTTGAGCTCTTCTTGAATCGACTCCAATTGTGCTTTCGCGGCAACCAATTTAGGGTGTTTAGCACCGTAACGGAAACTTAGCTCAGAAACTCTTTGCTGTGCTTGATTTTCAATATTTTTAACATTAGTGATAAGCGGGTGTTCACTAATTTCAGGAATACTCATCAAATAATTTATATCGTTGCCATTAGCATTGCTAACAAACAAATACAGTGTTTCTGCTTCAAATCGAGTTTGTTTAGCGCGTAAATAGCTTTCCGTTAGACTTTCTAATTCATCGCTAGCAATACTCAGTACACCCGCCGCATTCAGGTCAATTAAATTCTCTTTGACACGGTAATCGTCTAATGCATTAATTGAATCTTCAAGGTTAACACGTAGCTCTTCTAACCTAACTTCCAACCAATCGGCAGCTTTTTTCGTTGAAGTAGACTGCCCTAGCACCTCTTGATTTATATAAACATCAGCAACGGTATTCGCAATAAGCGCTGCTAACTTAGGATCTTTTGCTTCGAAAGAAATCTCAACAAGCTGTGTATTACGAATAGGTGTAATGGTTAATTTTGATTGAAACGCATCAATTAATAATACCTTCTCACTTCTCGCTTCCAATGGTTGTTGTTTTTCTTCAACGTTAAATTCAGCAGGTAAATAAGACTTAACGTATTTCGTTAACTCATTAATCAAGCTAACTTCGTTATCATCGGGCATAAACTCTTTGTTGTTGGCTAGATTGAGTTTATCAATCACTTGCTCTGAAACTGAGCGTGACTTTAAGATTTCAAATTGCGTTAAAAAGTAGTCTTGGCGGCTTGTATCTAAAGGCAATACAGAGTCAATTGAAATCGTATTATCCGTACTGGTTTTTATTAATAACGAACCAGTTGCACGATAAATAGGTGTTATTCCTGTAACAAAAATAGCAACAAGAATAGTGATCAATAAAGAAAAACCTAAAATCTTCCATTTAGCATTCATCACCACAGCCCAATAAGCTTTCAAGTCAATGACTTGTTCTTGTGAATTTAGAGGTTTATTAACTGATTGCATAATTTTTATCGCCCAATTTTTTGCTAAAAGAAGCTCTGTTTAATAGTAATAATATCGCCCGGTGAAACGGCATAGGTTAACTTAACGTTTTGCTCACCTTCTGTTTGTGATTTTTTAACATATATTTTTGATACCGATGCGCGATTTGTTAACCCACCAGCTAACGCGACAGCTTGATCAACATTCAAGCCAGGTTGATAAGGATAACCACCTGGTTGATTAACTTCACCGTGAATATAAAACGAACGATAAGTCATAATATCGACCTGCACCGATGGATTTAATAAATAATCACCAGATAGGCCATCATGAATAATTTTTTGAACCTCTGGGACTGTTTTCCCAGTAACTGAAACTAAACCAATAAAAGGGAAATTAATATTTCCATCATCATTAATGATTGTCTCAATAGTTAGATCGGGCTCATCATAAACGAGTATTTTTATTTCATCCCCAGCATCTAAACGATAGTTATCAACTTCAGCGGCAGGTAAGTTAAAGGAGAAAAAAAACATAAAAAGTACAAAAATATAATTCATCATAAAGCAACCACAATCCCTAGATTAACTGCATTTTTATCGTAACTAATGTCAGTCTCTGTTGAGTTTTTATCAGTAAATTGATATCCCGCTTGGAGTTTTATCCAGCGAGTTACCGTGTAATTTAGATTTAAGGCTAAATTTTTAGTTTTATCGTTACGGCTAAAGCCAATATAGTCCTCATCTGTGTAAGAAAAACTTAAACTTGTATCAAAGTCTTCCGTCCAAGACTGCTTCCAAGCTAATCCACTATTAATTTCTAGAATATAATCACCAACCGTACTTGAATCTTCAGCTGCTCGACTAAAGCTAATATCAAAAGTAGAGTATTCTTGCGGTTTCCAAGTTGCACCTAATTCTACTGTGTTACCGGAGAAATTTTCACGGCTTTCAGATTCAAAGGTTTTATATTGATAACCAACCTTAGCTGTTGCTGTCGTTTTGCCTAGGCCTAACCACCTAAAACCAACTAATGCACTTGAATCTCTATTATCACCGCTTTCTTGCCCCACTTCTAATTCATCATATTGAACGTCAGTTGTGGACACATCAAAGGTTAAATAAGTGACGTTGCCCGCTTGATAATCAGCATCAGCAAAAAAGGTAAGCTTACTGACATCATCAAATCGAGTGGTAACAATGAAATTACGGTAATCTACATCTGAAAAGTTAACACCACCACCAATACGCATTATCGCGTTGAGGCCGCCAAATTGATAATAACCTCTTGCATTAAGCTCATTGTATTTAATCGGTTGATCAAAAAAAGATGAGTTGCCTTCACTAAGTCCGCTACCTCTATCTTCATGTAAATTAGCATAAGAAAGACTAAAGTCAGTACGGTGCCTATCGGTATATTCAGTGTGTGCTAATAAGCTTAAAGTGTGATCCGTATAATTATCTTCACTGCCATTTTCATAAGAGGCTGAAGTTAAACGGTAAGATCCACCATAACGATTAATACCATCATCAACACCAAACTTTATAGAAGGGGTTACGATATAAATAGCAGAGGAGGTTGTATCATCCTCTTGATCATAAATATTATCATCGTATTTAACACTTGCAGATACTTGAGGAACAACCATAAAGCCATCAGTAACTTTGATAGGGGCTGGGTCAAAGCTTTCTGCAAAAGCGTTAATAACAAACACAGGAGAAATCGCTAAAAAAATTGAATATTTCACTTTTTTCATCCTTAAATAAAGCGCTCATTGTTAACTCTAAAAAGCCATGTCAATCACTGACTCCAAATCAAACATTCAAGCAACTATTTATTTACTTTATTAATAAGCGTTCTTATTAATAAACCCTTTAAACACAGTTAAAAATACAATTCGAATATCCAGTAACAATGACCATTGGCGAATATATTCAAGGTCGAACTCTATACGCTTTTCCATTTTTTCAAGCGTATCTGTTTCACCACGCCAGCCATTAATTTGTGCCCAACCAGTAATACCAGGTTTCATTTTATGGCGTAACATATAAAAGTCGACTAATTTCCTATATTCTTCATTGTGTGCAACAGCATGAGGGCGAGGACCAACAATCGACATGTGCCCTTGTAAGACATTGATAAATTGCGGTAGTTCATCAAGAGACGTTTTTCTTAATATAGCACCTAATTTAGTAATACGAGCATCACCTTTAGTGGCTTGTTTCACCACACTGCCATTATCAGCAACAGTCATTGAGCGAAACTTCCACACATTAATCGCCTTACCATCTAAGCCATAACGTTTTTGCTTAAAGAAAACAGGCCCACGAGAATCTAGTTTAATTAATATTGAAATAATCAACATAGGTATCGCAATCATGCATAAAATCAATGCAGAACCAATAATATCTTCAAGTCTTTTAGCAAACGATGAAAGCCCACTTAATGGCGACTCATACACACTGATTGTTTGAATAGACCCGACATGAGAGAGGTGACCGTTTAATAAGTTAAAAGTAAAGAAATCAGGTACTAAATGTACATCAACAGTGGTATCACCTAATTCACGTAATATAGATTCAATACGTTTTTGTGCAGCTAAAGGTAACGCAATATAAACGAGGTCATACTTTCCCTGTTTAGCTAACTCAATTCCGGTTGCTATATCACCCTGTAATTTAGAAAAAAACTTAGAATTAGAAGATAAACGAATATTATCTCTATCATCAAAAAAGGCATTTAATGTGAAACCAATTTCAGGGTGATTAGCAAATTCAGTTGCTAGACGAAAACCTGAACTAGTTAAGCCGATAATGGCGACCCTTCTTGTATTCAAACCATTGCGACGACGTTTGTATAGATACAGACGGAAGGACATGCGCCAGCCAATTAACAGCAAGGCACTACTAAGAAACCAAGAACCAATAACTAATCGGGAAAGGTCTTCACTCATTTTGCTGAAAAACAGATAAACTACGACCATAAAAACAGCAAAGAACCAACTCAAAAAGGTATAGAGAGAGAGGCGAGAAGATGAACCTGTTCGCCAAGATCGGTATAAACGAATATTTTCCGCAAAAATAATGAAAGAGAGAGACCCAATAAGGCCAACAATGATATAGGGATCACTTACTTCAATAGAGTGAGCGCCAATACAAAAAAACAACAAAAATTGAACAACTGAAAAATCGACAATTCGATATACCGCAGAGAGTTGATTTATATTGTTCTTAACGAAATCTTGTTCAGTCATAAATCCCTTTACTTCACTATTATTAGACTACATCACTTAGTCACAAAAATGTGATCACAATAACAAAACATAATAACTTTAACAATATTAAAAGTGTTTGATAATGACTATTTCACAACAAATAATGAGAATGAAAGTATCCTTTACAATTAAAGAAAAAACTTTAAAAAACAACAACTAAAAAAGAAATAAAAAAAACACCTCTTTATAAGTAAGTTGGTATAAAGAACATTTAAACTACGAATTCATTAAATAAAGCATACTTCATTAATATCAAATAAAAAAGAACAGAAATATATTTTTTAATAATAAGCATGTCGTTTTAATTTTATTTATTGAATAATTTTTTAGCGTACTGATTTAAATTCTTTTCTATATATTCAAAAACAAAATGGCCAACAATTAAGGAGCTGACAACTAAAAATAATAAATAGATTACAAGATTACTCTCTGTAAATAAGTAGAGGTATATCTTATTCAAAATTACCAAAGTAAAAGCATGAGATAAATAAAGTGAATAAGACGAATTTCCTAAAAGGTGAAGAGCTTTCCCAAAAAGGTTTCGCTCAAACGTTTTTAACTTTTCATTAATTAGCAGACCAATATGGAAAACTAACCACATAGGCAAGCCATAAAGAATAAACCTATTAGAAAGCCCTACCACATTAAACAACATTAAATAAATAGCCAATACAATGAATAAAAAGCATATTTGTAAATTATTATTAACCTTTTTAGAGTAAATAATATAAGACAGTGTTCCCATCGCAAATTCTAATAAAAACTGGTCGAAAAAGAAGTGTATGGATAATGAATAAAAATAACTGGTAAAAGGCAAAAAACATAATACAGCAAGTAACCATATTTTATTTAGCCTAGCTGTAAGAACAAGCGCACATAACAAATAGAAATAAAATTCATAGGATAATGTCCAGCCATTTTGAATCAGATACTTACTTTCAGTTGGGAGCAAAAAAAAGGATTCTAAAATCAGAGTTTCCCCACCACTACTGTTCACCATAGAAGGGACAATAAGGTACGCAAACAATGCAATTATTGTAAAAAACCAATATAGCGGGATGATTCTAAGTACCCTAGATTTTAAAAACTTTAACGTATTGAACTCTTTATTATCAGTAACAAAACAGATAATAAATCCAGATATAATGAAAAACAGATCAACGCCGGATTCCCCAATATAATAAATCGACGCATCGGGAATGTTATTTTGCACGGCCTTAATAGTTGAATGGTAATAAACAACTAAAATAGCAGCAATGCCACGTAAATATTGAATTGAATTAATCATGGCTATTATGCTCAAACAGATAAGGATTCAAGAAAGAAAAAAGAAAAACAATTAAAACAGCCTGGCCATCAGCCATGAAGGTAACAACAAATAAGCAATATAGATTAAATAATAAAAGATTAACCGTGAACCTGTTGCTCGCTAAACTTAAAAGAGATAGACAGCCGATCCAAAACAGGTGTAAAAACAAACCTACAATCCCATATTTTACAGACATATCCATATAAAAATTATGAGCACCATTGTTGAGACGTTGATCCGCATAGAAACGCCCCATAGCCTCCGTAATTCTATCTGCACCTATACCAAAAAAGAAATTATCCCTAATAATCTGGTAGGCGTTAATTAATAAACTTTCTCTGTGCATATTAGATGTAAACAAAGCGAGTTTTTCATCTAAAAAATAACTTTCATAAATTTTAATGTCTATAAAATGACTGATTTGACTTAAAATAGAAGGGGCTAACAGAATGGAAAACCCAATTAAAAATATAATCACTCCCTTTAATTTTGGTTTCGCAATAATAATGTGAGTCAAAATAACTAAAAGAATAACCAGCATTACACCTAAAACCCCTTTTCTTTCCATAGAAAGACCAAGAGGTATCAAGCTAATTAAAAAGTAAATCCAATCCTTTCTCATCGCAGAACCATTTGCCTTTAATAATAAAAGCACTGACAGTAACCCAAAAGCATACTTTCCATCGGAAGCAAGTTTGTAACGTGTAAAATGCCCTAAGGAGAAATGGTAAAAAACAGTATATAAGGCTGAAATAGCGATAAATATAAGCATCCATTTATAAAAGGCTTTGCTATCCCATTCTGCATATATTGAAGCAATACCTAAATAAAAGCATACCCATAGAAACTGAATAGATTCTTTAATCGAACTAGAAGTATTATCTAAAAATATCCCTTGTACTATGATATAAAAAGCAATTATCCACATAGGTAAGAATTTAAATTGAAAGAATTTCAAATAAAACTTAGGGAAAATAAATAATGTCAAAAGCAGAGTAATCGCACAAACTAAGTCTGCCACCCTAAGTGTCGCACCGAATAGATGATAACGAAACATGGAGAAATAAAGAGGTAGAATTGATGCGGCTAAAATAGTTAACAGACGCTTATATTTCAACATCGTTGGAGTTTCTAAATATAGTTTATGTAGCGCTATTTCAGGTATCATTTCATACTTCCATTATAAAATTGCTGATACAATAATGCGGTGTTTTCTGCAGAATAATATTGTGCTTTTTTTAAAGAGTCTAATGACATTTTAGCATAGAGATCTTTTGACTCTTTAACTTCACATATTAATGCCAATAACTTATCCACATCAGCCACGTCAAATAATGCATCTTTTGATACTATATCGTTAAGCCCTTCTACATTTGTAGCTAAGCATGGGAGACCAGCCGCCATTGCTTCAACCGCCGCTAGGCCAAACCCTTCCCAATTAGAAGATTGAACATAAAGATCCAATGACTCTAAAAATTCTGGGATATCATTCACCTGGCCATAAAAGTATACTTTATTCGAGACTCCAATTTCATCCGCAAATAACTCTAGTTGAGTTCGTAACTCACCATCTCCCGCTAAATGTAGCTCGCAATCACTGTCAAGTAACTTGATGCATTCGATTAACGTTTTAATATCTTTTTGTGGGTGTAAGCGGCCCACCATCCCTATTTTGAAGACCTTCTTATCAAGATCTATATTCTTCCTCTGTAACGAAAAACGGCTTAAATCGATTCCATTACAAATAACCTCGGTTTTCTTAGTTGGCCAATTTAAGTCTCTTAACAGTGCATTTTGGACACCTTTTGAAATACAAGCCGTTTTTTTGAATTTACGAAAAAGAACACTCTCTAACGTTTTGATAAAAAGAATATCTCGACGTCGATAATGTGGATTATGCTCAGTAATCACTGTCGGAGTTGATGTTAATAACGCAATATATAAAGAAGGAAAAAGGTGCGCGTGTACTAAATCCGCATTGTTCATACGTTTTATAACACCACGTAAACCAATATCTCGTTTATGGTAAACACTAACCCCTAATTGCTTTAACTCATCAACATATTCGTTTTCACCACGCGTTAAAATAACTTCGAACTGAAATTCATCTTTTTGCAAGGTCATTAAATCAACGAGTAAACGCTGCACACCGCCGAGGCGCTGTAAATCATTAGTGATGTGTACTACTTTTTTCATTTGCCAGCCTTGTTTATAAATTCTTCACTACAGAGGTTAATGGCATAGTCATTAATATTCTGGACTTGTTTAATCGATTTTGCTGGAGAACCTACAACGACCATAGCTTCTTCAACATTTTTTACAGCTACAGTTCCAGCACCTAACACGGCATTATCACCAATGTTAATTTTTCCGACAATATTGGTATTTGGGCCAATATAAACATTATCTCCGATTGTCGCTGCATCACTATTATGCATAGCACCAATAGAAACAAACTGTAATAAACTGCAATTATGACCAAGAGTTGTTTTAGCATTGACCACAATGTTCCCATGAGGAATATATAAGCCATAGCCAACTGATACTTTGGGACTTAATTGGACATTAACCTTTCTACCAAGGCCTGCTTTTAGCACTTTAAAAAAGCTAGAAATAACAAAGTTATTTGATCGTGTCATTCTTAAATAAACTTGAAATCTAAAATAAGGATTTTTCAAAAACAGTTTTAAAAATACCTTGAAATTACTCTTCCCTTCATAACGAAATAAATCACTACGAATCAAAGCTTTTGGAGTCATATTTATCATTATGAAAATGTCCCTATTAAACAAATAAATTGAGATAACTTAAATTTGAACTTTGTTAACAATGACTCGCTAAATTGATTTAATAAAGGGATAAAAGATAAATTAATTGATTTACACTGTTTGAAAAACAGTCGTCTGTCAGCACGCTCTTTAATTTTGAAGCCTTTGAGGCTGACCAATAATGAGTATCTAGCAACTTGATTAATTACTTCACCTTTATCCTCAAAACTGTTAATTGTTTTCATTGAAGAGTTAATTAAATTAAGCAAAAGGTTTGAATAAGTTGAAGTTCGATTGCTAGTTGTTGAGCCTTCACGTTTCCGATAAAACACTAAACAGCTTGATAAACGCAGAGTCTTTCTGGCTTTTGAAAAAGCATGAATATTGTAAAAAATATCTTCAAATATCACTCCTTCAGGAAATTGCAAACCTTCGAGCATTGATTTCTTGTATAATCGAGTCCAAACAAAAAAACCGTAATGAAAAGGATTTAATTTTGAAGAAGGCAATTGTTCAACACTCGCTTTGTTTTCTTCTGGTAAAGTACCGGTAAACTCTTTGAAATCAAATTCAATAATATCGTATTCAGAAGTGCTGACATAACGACTTAACGTTTCCCAGTAATAGGAAGAAATAGCATCATCCGAATCAATAAAACCTATATATTCACCTTCTGCACTTTTTAAAGCAACATTACGCGCTGCGGCTTGTCCTTGATTAATTGACTGTTTTATTATTTTATAATGAAAGTTTATTAAAGGGGCATGCTCTTCAACAAATTGCTCACACACAGTAATGGAATGTTCAGGACAACAGTCGTCAACAAAAATAACTTCCACTTGTTCACTATTAACACCCACCAATAAACTCGTCATCAAATCAGGTAGATAATCAATAACCTTATAAACAGGGCAAATCAGAGATACTTTAATAGTCATCTTATGAGCCCTGCTTTTTATTCATTACACCATATTCCTCAGCATAATTGTTTAACATGACGGGTAACGAATATTTTGCTAAATATAAGTCATAAGCAGCTAATCCGTGATCAATTATTTTTTGCTTATCATCGATATATTCACGCATTGATTGTGCCATCACTTGTGCATTTCTGATAGGTACTAAATAACCTGATTTTTGCTCGATAATTAATTCTGAACAGCCACCCACATCAGACGTGACCACTGCTTTTTTACAGGCCATCGCTTCAATAATACTGCGTGGTAACCCTTCCCAAAAACTTGATAATATAAACACATCGGCTTCTGCTAATTTCTCTGCAAAGTTATCTACTACTCCACAAAATTCGATCATACCTTCAGGAAAGTCAGCGAAACGCGCTTTAACCTGCTCTTCGTATTGTCCATCACCGTAAATACTCAAAGTAAAAGGTTTCTTTTCAGCAAGTAACTGATGACAAGCAGCAGCTAAAGTCACGTAATCTTTTTGATCTTCAAAACGCGCAGCAGTGATGAAATGGACCGGTTTTTCGGTTAGTTGCCAAGTGTCATTATCTTTTCCCAACATACCATTTCGAATAACTAACAGCTTTTTATCGGGTACCCCAATGCGCAAATATTCATTCTTATCAAACTCACACACACCAATGATCTTTGATGGTAAAATAGATAACATTTTTTCAATTAACTGATACTTTTTATAACCTTTATTTTCAGGGGTATTCACAAATGGAACACCATGTGGAACATAATAAGATCGCTTGAAAGTTAACATTGCAGCCATACGACCCAACGCACCAATTTTAGCAGTGTGCCAAGAACACACTTGTGGGTTTTCAGAGATAACCAACCAAACTAATTTTAATAATGAAAAGAGATCACTAAACGGACTTACCTCTCTTTTTAAGTCAGTCAAGGCATGCACTTTAAAGCCTGATTCACGTAATTTATCAATCGCTTCACCGTCGCCGCCTATGGCATAAACAACCTCAGCACCTTCATCACGAAATTTTTCACCTATTTGGCAAATATGTTTAAATGAACCCGATACAATAGTATCTGAACGTGTCATTCCAATTAAAACTTTCATTTACACTATCCCTGTTAATTTTTTATAAAGCGTTAAATATTGGTTTGCAATAACATTTACCGTGAAATTTTCAGCAATTAATTGCTCTGAAAAAACTTTAACTGAATCGATATCTTGATTATAAAGTTGTATGCCTTTTATCGTACTGTTTTTAATATCTACGGCATCGAAAGACTCTGAAATGTAACCATTTTTTCCATCTGTTATTGCATCACTTGCACCACTGACAGGAGTTGAAACTAATACTTTACCTGCCAACAATGCCTCTAATAATGAATTAGAAAAACCTTCAGCTTCAGAGGCATTAACAAATACATCGAACTGCTGTATAAATTCCACTGGGTTATTCACTTCCCCATGAAAAGTGACTTTATTCTCTAACCCTTTTTCTTTGATATAGGCTTTAGCGGAAGCTAAAGCACTGCCACTTCCAATCAAATGAAAATGAACGTTCTGCTGTTCATTGGCTAATAAGACAAACGACTCCATCAATACATCCACTTTCTTTATACTTTCTAGGCGACCATGATAAAAAAGGTTAATAATCGCCCTATTTTTTTCTTGTAATGACTTATCCACACCTAGATCAGTATTAATTAATGCAGTGTCGATACTGTTAGGTATATTGATAATATTTTTAAACCCAAACGCTTTACAGTTCTGTGCAATCACATCAGTAATAGCGACCACTGTTGGGTTCGTTTTTAAAACAAAGTTAGCCATAATAGGGCCAAAGAGTTTTTTGGCCTTTAAAGCATTAAAATCCATAAACTGATTCGAATTCCCAACTTTAATCAATATTGGCTTATTGAATAAGCGAGCGACACAACAACCAACAAAAGCACCAAATTTACCTTGGTGACAATGAATCACGTCAAAGCTTTTATGATTGAAAGCCGCCCAAATTAACACTCTTAATAACCAGTAAATTGAAAATGGAATCCAACGTCCTAATAAATCCGGTGCGATCGGTGAATACAAACGAGTAACCGGCACTTCATTTAATACTTCTTTAGCTTGTCCTTTGTATTGTTGGCGAGATGTTAAAATCTGTACATCAAGCCCTTTCTTTTTAAGACCTTTAGAAACACGCCCACATTGTTTTTCTGCGCCGCCAAATACATCTGGCATATATTGACATGTAAGCATTAATATCTTCATAGACATTACTTAGTACCTTTTTGTTTAATTATTTAATAAATTTATTTTTTAAGTAGGCAAAGATTGGTTTTTCAAATAATAGGTAAGCAATGACTCCACTTAATACACCTAACATTATTAAAATAAACCACGTGATAAACGGTGGAAGAAAATCAGGAGGTAATAAAATCCCTCGCTTCCATACACCTGACATAATCATTAATGGAAACATGTGAAATAGATAAATAGAGTATGAAGCATCACCACATAAGTTAAAAAAATTAGGGTATTTGAATGTTTTTAAGGTTGGCTGAAAAACAAATAACAGGACAATTGCAATAGCAATAGAACTCCGACTTAAAAATGTTGGCGCATTCAGCCTCCATTCATCTATTAAGATAAAAGCCAAAACGAGACCAGTAATAATTAATAACGCCAAAATGGTATGTCTGGCATGCCATTTTATTGGTTTTTCTATGACGATAAAGGCTAACCATCCACCTAAAGCAAAGGCTAAAGTACGAGAATTAGTGATGACCTCAATGATAGGAATAGTCGTATCAATAAAAATCCCTATGATAGATAAACAGGCAAAGCCAATTGTTAATATTTTTAATATTTCAATGGATTGAAACTTCATTGATATTAACAATGTAATCGCTAAATAATAAAAAACGATATAATGTAATGTCCATCCGATTTCTAGAATTGGCTTAATGCTGCCGTCAATATATATAGGATTTAATAATATCGAGTTAAGAACTTCGTATAAACTATAATTGGCAGAGGCTCCTGGTACCATAGACAATATTAATAAGCAGGCTAAGCCTACCCACCATATTGGATAGATCCGAATAATCCTTTTTTTAAGAAAATCCATTGCATCTTGTTTTCTATTCCAAGTGGTATAAAAAGCAAAAAAACCAGATAGCACTAAAAACAAATCAACGCCTAACGCACCAAATACTTTCGTATAGCCTTGTTCGACTTGCCAAAAGTATTCAGTAAACTCTAAGCTTTCAAATCGTTTTCTAATAACACCATGTGAATGAGAGATAACAATAAAGATTGCTCCCATCGCCCTTAAAAAGTGTAAACTGGTCAGCCTCATATTGATTCCTTTCAATAAATAAATGAAACAATTCCACACCTAATACAAATGGTATGTCACTCAACTATGAACGTAATCTTTTTACATTTAACACTATTTCCGTTACTTTTTTTGGAAAAATAATTAGATAAAACATTGCATACACAGAGATTCCAATAACGATGCTAACAATCACCTTAATGATCGGTTCTAAGCTATTTATCTGAGTTTGTAAGCAAAGATAAACCACCCCTCCCATAAACAAAGCACACACTAAAGAAGGTATTACCCCCCTAAAAATTCGGCTAACTGAAAATGAGAACTTCTTTTTAAGAATAAAAATCATTATTACGCTAATCAGAGTTGTCACTGATATAGTAGAATAAACAACATGATAGATTGAGTACTGGGCTGAAATACTAACGAGACTTAAAACGACAACGAACTCAACCACACGTATTCTAAAGGGTATATGTGAATTGTTGGTAGCATGACAAAGTTGGCCAAAAAAATAATTTAACGTAACGCCCATCCCGCCTAAACATAAGATGGACAACAACTGCCCACTTTTCAACCACTTCTCCCCAAAAATCAAATGGACTAAATCAGCCCCTATAATAAATGTCCCCACAAATGCCGGTAGTGCAAACATTGCACATGTAGTAATAAAATTTAGGTAGCATTTTTCCAATTCAATTGGTGACTCTTTTAAATTAGCAAAGGCTGAAAAAGAGACATCAACAATCGGTTTGATTGTAAATTGAACGATAACATCCAATAATTTCCCCGCTATTTTAAAAACCCCTAAAGTAGCGACACCTAAAAAATAACCAACAATTAATTCAACAAACCTAAAAATACCCTGCCCAATCAATGAACTTAAAACGATAGGCTGCCCTTGCTTTAAAACATTTGTTACACGGGCATAAGAGAGATGCCATGAAGGACGCCATTTAACCCCCCTCCAAACTAAGACTAACAGGATAGTTGTTGATATGATTTTTTGGATAATCAAGCTATAAAAACCAAAGTCATTATAAGCCAAGTAAATCGCAATGCTGCCAGCAAAAACAGAGGAACATAATAGCCTTATTGCTAATGCTTTAAACTTAAACTCCCTTCTTAAAAGCCCTTCGGGCGTTGTAGACAAAGCTTGCATTAAGGGAACAACAGATAATATTTGCAAAGATATTGCTAACCCCGGCGCCTCAAAAAATGCCTCTAAAGAAGAAGAAAAAATAACAAACAAAATACTCGTTATTAAACCGAGCAACAACGTAGCCATAAAAGCATTATTTTCAATAGTGCTATCTGACGAATTAACATTCCGCACAACTACTTCAACTAAGCCAAACCGAACTAACACATTGGTCAACTCAACAAAAATAATCGCTAGCGCTGCAGTGCCAAAATCAACTGGAGATAAGAGTCGTGAAAGAATAATAAATATAATTAAGCCAGAAAATTGATAAGCCGAATTGCCTATTAAACTCCAGATCGATCCCTTCACTATTTTTTTATTTAAGGTCATGTACCCACAAGCACTCTAAAAGAAAAAATTACATTAAAAACAGACACTTAACCCATAAAACCATCAAAAAAACACAGTTAACGGTTAAGTATCATCAACGGCAGAAGTACCAGTTTGCTATGTAATAGCAAACTGGTTAGTCCACTTTAGGCATGATACATTTTGTACCAATCAACAAACTGTTGCATACCATAATCAATCTGTGTGTCTGGTTTGAAACCGACCTCTTCCTTTAGACTATCAATATCCGCAAAAGTTGCCGGTACATCTCCCGCTTGCATTGGCATATAATTCTTTTTCGCTTCTTTACCTGCCGCTTTTTCTATCGCTTCAATAAAAGTCATCAACGCAATTGGTTCATTATTACCAATATTAAATACTTTATAGGGTGCTTTACTTGAAGAAGGTGAAGTATTTGGATTGTCTGCGTTACGCATTGGCACCACATCTTGAATGCGAATAATCCCTTCAACAATGTCATCGATGTAGGTAAAGTCACGTTTCATCTTGCCATTGTTAAACACTTTAATTTCGCGGTCATTTAAAATGGCATCAGTAAATAAAAACGGTGCCATATCAGGACGTCCCCATGGGCCGTAAACGGTAAAGAAACGTAGTCCAGTAGTAGGTAAGTCGTATAAGTGACTGTAACTATGAGCCATTAACTCATTTGATTTTTTGGTAGCTGCATACAAAGAAACCGGGTGATTAACTTCATCTTCCGTAGAAAATGGCATTTTTTCATTCATACCATAAACCGAGCTAGATGATGCATAGACAAGATGTTTCACTTTATTATGTCGGCACCCTTCTAAAATAGTGGCCATCCCCACTAAGTTAGAATCAATATAAGCCATTGGATTTTCAATAGAATAACGCACGCCAGCTTGGGCTGCGAGGTGAATAACACGGTCAAATTTTTCTTCAGAAAATAGACTTTCCATTCCTTCTCTGTTTGCTAAGTCAAGCTTTACAAAGGTAAAGTTGTCGAATTTATCAAGGCGTTTTAAGCGTGCTAACTTCAAGTTAGGATCGTAATAATCATTTAAATTATCCAGACCAATAACATCATGCCCTGCGTCACATAAACGCTCTGACACAAAGTTGCCGATAAACCCTGCTGCGCCTGTTACTAAATATTTCATCTGCTTACTACCTTTAAAAAGTTAAATTAGTTTTACTAAGTACTTAAATTTAAAATTATCATGTCAATGTGTTTGGATTTTTCATTTTTGTAAAATTACAGGTAATCCATTATTTTTTCTTTTAAAATTTCTTCTACAACATATTGAGACCCTTCAACCGATAAATGACCATAATCGAATACTAAAGGGGTATTATTGTTATCCACTTTAGCCAAGCAACCTTCTTCATTGCATAACTCGTCTAATAATGAAATATGTTTAATTTCTGAGTTACCGTAACGCTCATGTAATTGACGATTTATTGAAAATAGAGGAGTCACAAAAGATCGATCTTCTATTATGGTTTTAGTTGGTTCAAAATGTCTTTTAGCGATTGTATTTGGTAATGATGGTTCCCATTGTGGAACAGGACCTATTAAGATAATTTTTGATTTTAAATTGTGTTTCGTGATGTACGAAAAAATTTCATTGTAATCATTTTTATCGTGATCAATATGTTGAACTAGAATAATTACTTTTGGTTTTATTTTTAGTATTTCATCTTTGGCTTTAGCGTTTGCTCTATCACAAGCGACCCTATATTCACCATCTAGTTCAGTATCCTCTTTAACAAGTGGCCTACAATTAGAAGTGGTAATTTGACTTATATTTTCACCGCTAAATGATTTTCTAATACCATAAGATAAAGATTTAGCATGAGAATCACCCCAAATGAAAATCCCACCTTCACCTTTATTGAAGCAACTATTAGGTATGTCATTTTTAGGTTGGCGTTCAACAGTATCAAAAAAATCACATTCTGGACTGAATAACCTCATAAAATTTTTAATATAATTATCACGGTGATAGTTAGCCATATACAGAGTTTCTTCCGAATTGCTAATGCTTCGAATAGGTTTATTAACACCATTACTAACAAATACAATCGATCCTAAAAATGCAGTTAAAATACAAAAATATAAAGGTTTACATTTTAAATAACCAAGAAGTTTGGGAAACTCTTTCTTAAATTTAATCGTTTCAATATACTTATGGCTAATAAATCCAAGTAATACTGATAAAAAAATTCCAATATATATAAATATGCTATTCAAAGAAAAATAGTAAATAGCAACAACAAAAGGCCAATGCCATAGATAAATCGAATACGACCATTTCCCTATCTTCTGAAAAACAACATTACTTGTTATAAGGCTATTTTCACGGTCAGCCTGTATTATTAAAAAAGCACCAAAAACAGGGAATATAGCTAAGTACCCAGGCCAAGGAGTCCCTTTTGAAATAAAAGCATATGAGACAACGATTAAAAGTAGCCCGCCCCACTCAAAATACTTTTTACTTTGCTCTTTTAGTGAAAGTGGATACAAGAAGGCTACACCACCGAGCATCATCTCCCATGCTCTTGTTGGTAATAAATAATAAGCTTGATTGGGCCATTGATATGTTGAAATAGCACTCAAAATAAAACTGATAACAGCACCAATTACAATATATTTTTTGATTGTTTCCATTGATACAAAATTTTGTAAAGAGACTAATATTAATGGATAAATAACATAAAATTGCCACTCAACAGATAAAGACCAAGTATGTAAAAGCCACTTTTCATGAGAAGCAGCATCAAAATAGCCCGCCTCCATCCAATAGATAAAGTTAGATAAAAACCCAGTACTAGCAGCAATATGTTTTCCTAATGCTCTATATTCTAATGGGGAGAGATAAAACCAGCCAAATATAAGAAGGGCTAAACAGAGAACAGCCAGCGCAGGAATTATTCTATTTGCTCTTGCAATATAAAATTTCCAAATTGAGAAATTATCTGCTTGAATTCCCCTAAATATTATCCCTGTCATTAAAAATCCAGAAATAACAAAAAACACATCAACTCCAGCAAAACCACCAGGCACCCAAGAGGGGTTGAAGTGAAATAACACAACGGCAATGACGGCAATAGCTCTAAGACCATTTATATCTTGTCTAAAATTCAACATTTGTAATTCCATACTAAAAAGATAATAAATATCATTTATGTATAATCCATTTT
>NZ_QOCB01000135.1 GCF_003318165.1 Psychromonas sp. B3M02 | reverse complement strand
CTTCATATCACTTAGTGGCGGTATTTAGCCGCCACTGATGCCAGTCTTTATTGTTGCCCCTCATACTTGTCTAAAATTAGTACAATGACTTTAATTAAGGTATTGTTATGTTTATCTTAAATAAGATTTACATAAAATTATTGGCACCATGGAAGGGTAAATAATTTAAATTATCTGTTTATTGGCCCTAACAAAAAAGAGGTAATTACTGTTAAATAACTAATAAATAAGGACTATAAAATTTCTCAGTTGATGTTTCTATTGACAGTTACTTTCATTAAATTGAGTAATTTTATTGGTAATCAAATATTGGTTAGGGTAAAAATAGAAGTGAATCATCAAATAAATGGAATATAGATGAATAAAAAGATATTAGTTTTTACTGATTTGGATGGCACATTATTAGATCATTACACGTATCAAACTGATGATGCACAAGAGATGATCGATAAATTAAAGCAAGACAACATTGCTATTATCCCTAACAGCAGTAAAACATTCCCAGAAATTGAATTAATTCGACAGCAACTGTCTCTTCATTCTCCTTTTATTACAGAAAATGGCGCCGCCATTTACATCCCCGTCAACTACTTTGAACAACAACCTTCTGATACAAGATTAGAAGGGCAGTATTGGGTTAAATCCTTTTCACATAGCAGTGAGCATTGGCAATCTTTATTAAAAGAGTTTGCTGGCGACTTTGCTAACTTCTATCAAGGGTTCTCTGAGATGTCGGTCAGTGAGTTAATGGCGTTAACTGACTTGAGTGAAGATAACGCAAAAATGGCAAAGCAACGTCAGTATAGTGAACCACTTCACTGGACAGGCGATCAAGCAACTCAAACTAAGTTTGTTGCCTGCATGGAAAAGCAAGGCGCTAATGTATTACAAGGAGGACGTTTTCTACATATCAGTGGTCACTGTAATAAAGGCCAAGCCCAACAGTGGCTAGCGCAGCAATACTCTCAATACGCTGCTCTCTCTTCACAATCTGAAAAAACACTTATTGCACCACATGATGAGATTATAACCATTGCATTAGGTGATGGTAAGAATGATATTGCAATGCTTGAGCAAGCTACTATTGCAGTGCAAATTAAATCTCCAGTGCACGACTTCCCATCGCTTGAGCGAAACAACAATATTTATCAAAGCCGTCAATATGGGCCCGCTGGCTGGGCTGAATGTTTACAAGAAATATTATCTTCGACACTAATTTGTTAATTTAAGGAATTCTAAAATGGCTGATTTTTATCAAAATGGCATTGTGACTACAATGCATAATCTAAGACAGCGCAGTAATGAACATCTTGAAGCTGAACTACAAACATTTTCTTCATCTCGCCCAATGGGGTTAATTTTACCTTCACTTTTTTCAGAATTAGAAGGCGATGCATTCCCAGATATCGTTGACCACCTATGTGAAGTGCCTTACTTAAGTGAAGTTGTAATCGGATTAGACCGCGCTAATGAAGAGCAGTACCGTCATGCGCTTAAATTCTTCAAAAAATTACCACAGCATCATCGTGTATTATGGAATGAAGGACCAAGATTAAAAGCATTAGATGCTAAATTACAAGCACTTGGCGTTGCACCTAAAGAGTTAGGGAAGGGCCGTAATGTTTGGTATTGCATGGGCTACACGTTAGCCTCAGGTAAAGCTGAGTCAGTGGCATTACATGATTGTGATATCGTGACTTATGATCGTTCTTTATTAGCACGACTAATTTACCCAGTTGCTCACCCTGGTTTTAACTATGAGTTTTGTAAAGGGTTTTACTCTCGTGTTGCAGACGGCAAAATAAATGGTCGCGTATCTCGCTTATTGGTCACTCCATTAGTGAAAGCGTTGAAGAAAACCATTGGTCATAACGATTACTTAGAATTTATTGATAGCTTCCTTTACCCATTAGCGGGGGAGTTTTCATTCCGTAAAGATGTGTTGACTGATTTACGTATTCCAAGTGATTGGGGACTAGAAATCGGTGTGTTATCAGAAATGCATCGTAACTATGCCAGCAACCGTACTTGTCAGGTAGATATTTCAGATGCTTACGACCATAAACACCAGGATTTATCACTTGATAATGTAGAAGGTGGTTTATCAAAAATGTCAGTAGACATTACTAAAGCCTTTATTCGTAAACTAGCAACACAGGGTGAAACATTTAGTACTGAAAGTATTCGTACTCTTAAAGCCACTTATTATCGAATCGCATTGGATTATTTAGAAATGTACCGTGGTGATGCCTTAATGAATGGTCTAAGTCTAGATATTCATAATGAAGAGAAAGCCATTGAAATGTTTGCAGAAAATGTCATGACTGCTGGCCAAATTTTCTTAGACAAACCAATGGATACACCTTTTATTCCATCATGGAGTCGTGTGATTAGTGCAATGCCAGATGTCTTAGAGCAACTAAAAGAAGCAGTGGAGTTAGATTATCAAGAGTTCAGTGAATAATCTTTACTCACACTAAAATCAATAATAAAAATTGCACCAAGCGACTACATAAAAGTAACGTTTGGTGATGATAAGGGGAGTTTTATGGTCGGGATAAGTGCAGCAGAACATGAACTGTTACTGTTAAAAAGTAAATTGACACAGCAGCTTAATTTTATTTATAAAGATGTCGATTTAAGCATCAGTACTGAAGACTTGAGCGATCAGTTAATTAAATTAATGAGATTGCATGAACATTGCTCGGTACCGATTGCCTATGAAAACCATTGGTCGCAGAAAGATATCATTATGATCACTTACGGTGACAGCGTGATGAAACCAAACGAAAAACCACTGGTGACACTGCAGCACTTTATGGATAACTATCTCGCTGATAGCGTTAATAGTGTGCATATTCTACCCTTCTTCCCTTATAGCTCCGATGATGGATTTTCAGTGATCGATTATTCTAGCGTTAACGAATCATTAGGGGATTGGACTGACATACAGGCGATCGCTAAAGGGCGCCGTTTGATGTCAGACCTCGTGATTAACCATTGTTCGAGCCGGAGTGCATGGTTTGATAACTTTATCAAAGGTGAAGGTGTTGGTAGCGACTTTTTCTACACTGCATCACCGGATGATGATTTATCAAGTGTGGTGCGCCCAAGAACGTCAGATCTACTAAGAGAAACGGAAACGGGTAAAGGCACACAACACGTTTGGTGTACCTTTAGTCACGACCAAGTAGATTTTGACTTTAGGAATCCTGAAGTACTAAAAAGCTTTGTGTCTATTATCCGCTTATACCTAGACATGGGCGTGAAAATTTTCCGCTTTGATGCAGTGGCATTCTTATGGAAAAAGCTTAATAGTGCCTCTATTAACCTACCTGAAACCCATGAGGTGGTTCGTTTACTAAGAACATTATTAGAGCATGCGCAAGGTGATGCGGTTATTATTACGGAAACAAATATCCCTAATACGCAAAATCTAACCTATTTTGGTAATGCCAATGAAGCTCATGCAATCTACAACTTCTCATTACCTCCTCTCCTTATTAATACGTTAGTAACAGGTAACTGTTTATACTTGAAGCGTTGGTTAATGAGTATGCCACCGTCGCAAAATGGGACTTTCTATTTTAACTTTATCGCATCGCACGATGGCATTGGTTTACGTCCTGCTGAAGGCTTGTTAAATGATTATGAATTAACAACGTTAGTAGAAACCATGCAACAATTTGGCGGAAAGGTTTCATGGCGAACCACTGAAACTGGCGCACCTAAAGCGTATGAAATTAATATTGCACTCTACGATGCGTTACAAGGTACAACCAAAGGTAAAGATAAATTAGGATTACAACGTTTCCTTTGTGCTCATGCCATTATGTTTGGTTTAGAAGGGGTACCAGGCGTTTATATTCATAGTTTATTAGGTACACAGAACGATTATGAAAAAGTCGCTAATACACAGCACAATCGCTCCATTAACAGACATCGTTGGGACTACGAAGAGTTACAAGATAATTTAGATGATGAGACTAACCATCATTCAATTGTGTTAAGCTCATTAAAGGACCTATTGGATATTCGTATTAAGCAACCTGCATTCCACCCTAATGCAACACAATTTACCTTGCATCTAGGGCTACAGATGTTTGGATTTTGGCGTCAAAGCCTGGATAGAAAACAGAGTATATTCTGTATCAGTAATATCACTAGCCATGAAATGGAGCTTGCGATTCATGATTTAAATTTAATCATGACGGATAACTGGTATGAATTAATCTCAGGTGAAGTGATTGATGTACAAGCCGATATGATGATGCTTGCACCTTATCAAACAGTGTGGATAAGTAACATTCTCTATGAATAAAATGATGAGATAGTAAAAGTTGTTAAGCCTGTAAATAAAAAGCCAATCATTAACGATTGGCTTTTTGCTTTTAGATAGAAAAGTAACCGTCTACCCACCCTAAATTCATAGGTAGGCGAGTTATACCAATTGTATTAAATAACTGATCTAAATTTTGCGCCGGAAAAATGGCTTAGTTTGAGGCGTAAGTTGATGTAAATGGTTGTTCCCTATACGAAACTTACAACGAAAAAATAAGTTGTTTTAACAAGTAAAATAGATCAGTTACTTACTATGATTGGTATTATGCCTTTATGTAAAGATGGTAGCCGTTATGTCATCAATATGACTATCATATAGCGAATATCATATACAAAAAAACTCACCGAAGTGAGCTTTTTATTTAATGCGACGA
>NZ_QOCB01000042.1 GCF_003318165.1 Psychromonas sp. B3M02 | reverse complement strand
TTAATACAATTGGTATTACTACTCACTGTTATTGCTATTAAACCCTATTTAGCTTTTAATTTTTCCTTAAAAGCATTCAATGTTTTAAATAACAATTCAATTTTTACCACTAGTGCAGGTAATTGCACTTTATATTGCTCATCATCTTCTACTTGCATCGCCTGTAAGTCCGCAGCTAACTCTTCAACATAAGGTAAGAAGGTATTTGCATGCTGCTTGAAGGGGGTATCTTCTGCAAAAATATGTGCAAAAGTTGCATTCTTTTGTTTACGTAATTCAGCTAATGCTTGGTCTGCATCCACAGCTCTGTGGTAAATAATTTTAATGTTTTCTTGAAGCTGTGCTTGCACGCTTTCTTTGCTCATTACTTTCTCCTGTGCAATTCAATGATTGATATAATAGGTATTATAACGAATGTATTAACGTTTTACTTTGCTCGCCTGCGATTTCTCTACTTAATCTAGGTACTAAGTAACCAGGCAATTCTGCTTGCATTTGTTTATGCAGCAGTTGGGCTTTGTGTTCATCTAAATCAAAATGTGCGGCACCTTGCACTTTATCTAGAAGAAACAGGTAATAAGGTAAGATATTCACTGAGAATAAAGCCTCACTTAGCGCGACTAAAGCGTCCACATCATCATTAACATCTTTTAGCAATACACTTTGATTAAGCAGTTGAATACCCGCTTGATGACAACGCTCCATGGCTTCTGCAAAAGGTTTATCAATCTCTTGTGCGTGATTGATATGTAACACCATGATTATCTTCAAGCGACTCTTTTGTAATCGTTGAGTGAAGGTCTCGGTAATACGCGAAGGGATCACTACAGGTAAACGTGTATGGATACGTAAGCGCGTTAATTGTGGTAATGCTTCTAACTGATCAAGTAGCTCTGCAAGCTGCTTGTCTTTAGTCATTAAAGGATCTCCGCCACTTAAGATGACTTCATTAACATTAGGGTGTGCTTGGATATAATTGACAATATTAGTGAGCTGCGATTTATTGACGCTGTTATCCGCATAGGGAAAGTGGCGTCTAAAGCAGTAACGACAATTCACGGCACAGCCACTCTTTAAAATAATTAACACTCGGCTTTTGTATTTATGCAGTAATCCTTTGTGTTGGTTGTTTTGTTCAACTAAAGGATCCGTGCTATAACCTGGTAATAGCAACTCTTCATCATGAATTGGCAGTACTTGTTTCAATAATGGATCGTTGACGTTGCCCTTTTGCATCTTATTAACAAAAGGTAAAGGCACCAACATTGGAAATTGTTTCTTAGCAAGTTCACTTATTTGTGCAGTTTCTTGCGTGATTTCTAATATTTCTAACAGTTGTTGTGGATTTTTGACTGCATTAGCGAGTTCCTTTTGCCATGTTGGCAAGTCAGCGGTATTATTCACGTCAATTATTTTAAGCATTTTTTATCAGTTTAGTTATAGAGGTTGTAATGGCGACATATAGTACCAGTGATTTTAAAGGCGGGCTAAAATTCATGCTCGATAATGAACCATGTGTGATCATGGAAAATGAATATGTTAAACCGGGTAAAGGTCAGGCATTTAGTCGTGTTAAATACCGTAAGCTTATCTCAGGTAAAGTGGTTGATAAAACATTTAAATCAAATGAAACAGTTGAATCTGCTGATGTAATGGATTTTGATTTAGCTTACTTGTATAACGACGGTGAGTTCTTCCACTTTATGGATAACAATACCTTCGAACAAATCGCTGCTGATGCAAATGCAGTAGGTGATATGGACAAATGGTTAGTAGAACAAAACATTTGTACTATCACGACTTGGAATGATGCTCCTATCGCAGTTATGCCACCTAACTTTGTAGAGTTAGAAGTAACTGAAACAGATCCTGGCCTTAAAGGTGATACAGCAGGTACTGGTGGTAAACCAGCTACATTATCAACAGGCGCTGTAGTACGTGTTCCATTATTCATCCAAATTGGCGAAATCATTAAAGTTGATACGCGTACAGGTGAATATGTTGGGCGTGTTAAAAAATAAAACTTAATAATGAATTAAGTTTAAAGAACCAGCTTAGCGCTGGTTTTTTTATATCTGCTGTTTTTAAGCTGCGATCATCTGTAAGAGCAGTGTTAATACAAAGATAGTCACGGCAAAAGCCGATCCATAACAAATTACCTGTTGCCAGTCTCTTCCCTGTTTTACTCCCAAATCATGCAATCCATGAAAAATACGATGGAAAGTGTGCCATAAAGGTAAAGCGACCAATATAAGAATGATAGCTGCGCCATACCAAGATGTTGCAAATTGATGTATCTGTTGATAATTAAACTTCCCCTCGCCGAATAAACCAATTGGCACCAGTATGCCTGTTATCAGTATCATTACGGGCGTCATAAAAGCAGTTAACGTACCGCCAGCGCCAAATAACCCCCAAAATACAGGCTCATGACTGCGTATGTATTTTTTCTCATTGTTATTATTCATGAGTGACTCCTATAGGATGACGACGAGGCAAAATACACTGACGATAATGAAAGCAATATAGTGACCAGAAACAATTAACTTATCTTCCAGTGGTTTTCCTTTTAACCATATGTCCATGGCTTTTGGTGCCAAAGAGAACCAAGTGAAGCTGTGATAAATGGCAAATAGCAGTGCGATAAAATGAAAAATAATAGCACTAGGGTGCTGAAGTGACTCCATCCATGCATTAAATGCGGCTTCTCCTTGGCTCAAGCGAAATACACCCCAGCCTAATATCAAACTATAAAGTGTGATGAAAATACTGCTGCCTTCACGCAGCATATATTTACTGTAAAAGGCTTGCGCTAGCCACCATTTGCTACTGACTTCTCGTTGATAAGGTTTACGTTTACTCATGCTTTAGCTCCTTATAATTTGATTATATTTTGGAGGTGATTAATCTGGTTTAAACATGCCAATCAGATAGTCTTTGCTACTTTCTACTTTGAGAAGCTGGATCGCAGCCGCTGGGTCGACACCTTTAGGACAAACAACTGAGCAATAGCCAACAAAAGTGCAGCCCCAAACACCTTCTTCTTGATTGACTATTTTCATTCGTTGTTTGCTACCCGCATCTCGACTATCTCGGTTATAGCGAGCTAACAGCGCTAAGGCAGCAGGGCCTGTGAATTTAGTATCCAAAGCGTATTGCGGACACGCGGCATAACAAAGGCCACAATTGATACACATTGAATATTGCTTATATTTGGCTAGCTTCTCGGGAGTTTGTTGATGGGGGCCATCAGAGAGGCATTTTGTATTATCTTCGGGAATAATATAGGGTTTTATCTCTTCTAGTTTATTAATGAAGTCGTCCATCACTACGACTAAATCACGCTCTATGGGGAAGTTGGCTAAGGCTTCCAATTTTATTTTATTTGGGAAGTAATCTCGTAGGAATGTTTTACAGCCTAGCTTAGGAACACCGTCAACCATCAAACCGCAACTTCCACAAATAGCCATTCGGCATGACCAACGAAAGCTGATAGTGCTATCAAGGTGATCTTTGATATATTGCAATGCTTCAAGAATCGTTAAATCAGGGCTGTAAGGCACTTCAAACAATTGTGGTGATGGTTTATCTTCTTGCTCTGGACGATATCGAAGGATCTCTATCTTTATTGTTTTATTAGCCATATTATTTCTCCTTCGTATCAGAAGCTGCACCATAAACTCGTTTTGCGGGTTGGCTTTTGGTGATGGTCACATCTGAATATTTAATTAAAGGGGCTTTATCTGCTTGGTAATAGGCAAGAGAATGTTTTAAAAAGTTGATGTCATCGCGCTGTTCAAACCCATCAATACGTTGATGCGATCCGCGAGATTCTTTACGTTGTATAGCGCTGTGAACCATGGCTTCTGCAGTATCCAATAAATATCCGAGTTCAATGGCATATAGAAATTCAGTATTAAAAACACTCGATTTATCATTTATTTGGATATTTTTATAACGTTGTTTTAGTTGTGCTAGTGTATCAATGGTGTTCTGCATCGATTCTTGGGTGCGATATATGCCAACCCCTGCTTCCATACAAGCGCTCATCTCATCACGAATATCTGCCATTTTTTCAGTGCCATTGCTGTGCAGTAGTGCCTCTGTTTTAGCCTGTATTACTTGCGCTTGCTGACGTAATGGCGTTATTGGTTGGTGTGTGTGTTGTAATGCATATTCAGCGGCTTGTTGACCTGCTAGTTGTCCAAATACCGCTAGTTCAGTTAATGAGTTTGAGCCTAAGCGATTAGCCCCATGTAAGCCCACAGAGGCACATTCTCCAATAGCATACAATCCAGCTAAGCTGGTGGCTGTTTTAGCGTCCGTTGCTATACCGCCCATTGTATAGTGTGCCGTGGGGCGAACTGGGATAGGTTGGTGAACAGGATCAACACCGACATAAGCTTTAGCCAATTCTCGAATAAAGGGGAGGCGTTCATTGATTTTTGCTTCTCCTAAGTGCCGAAGATCAAGTTGTACATAGTCGCCTCGCTCACCAGTGAGCAGATTACCTTTTTGTTGCTCTTGCCAAAAACATTGGCTTAACTTGTCTCTTGGCCCTAGCTCCATATATTTATTTTTAGTTTCACCAGCAGGTATTTCTGGGCCCAAACCGTAATCTTGTAAATATCGATAACCGTTTTTATTAAGTAAAATACCCCCTTCACCTCGACAACCTTCTGTCATTAATATCCCAGAGCCAGGTAGACCCGTTGGATGGTATTGAACAAATTCCATATCGCGTAAGGCAACACCATGTCGATAAGCCAGTGACATGCCATCTCCCGTCACAATACCTCCGTTGGTGTTATAGGTATAAACGCGAGCTGCACCACCGGTAGCCATTATGACTGATTTTGCTTGTATTAATTTTGCTTCACCTTCGGCAATATCGAGTATCACTACACCTTGAATTTTATTGTCTTCAACGAGTAAATCGAGGCAAAAATGCTCGTCAAATCGAGTGATTTTGAGGTATTTCATTGAGGTTTGGAAAAGTGTGTGCAGAATATGAAAGCCGCTTTTATCCGCAGCGAACCAAGTGCGTTCTATTTTCATTCCACCAAAAGCGCGAACATTAACACTACCATCTGCCTTGCGACTCCAAGGGCATCCCCAATGTTCTAGTTGTGTTAACTGTTTAGGGGCGTTTTCTACAAAGTATTCCACAACATCTTGCTCACATAACCAATCTCCACCTGCAACCGTATCGTTAAAGTGGTGATCAAAGGAGTCGTGATCTTGTACTACACCTGCTGCGCCACCTTCAGCTGCGACGGTATGGCTGCGCATGGGATAAACTTTGGAAATAAGGGCAATATCTAAAGTAGGACTTTTTTCTGCTATCTCGATGGCAGCTCTAAGGCCTGATCCTCCAGCTCCGATAATGGCGACATCTGTTTTAATTACTTGCATAATTTTATTCCATTCAAAATAAATTGTAGTAATTTGACCCTTCATAAAATAAGTCTTAAATAAGGGTAGAATCAGTCTTCATATGTGTTAAATATATTGCAATTAGCCGTTTTAAAACTTGGTCTTAATCAAAGCTTTGTTTGATAACTGGATTATCTCCGATACACTTAGCGAAAAAAGGAGGTGTGATGAGTTGGTTACCTAGTGCATCGTTAACGCAGTTAAAAGCGCGAGCAGAGATGTTGAATAAAATTAGAGCTTATTTTAGTGTGCATGGTGTGTTAGAAGTTGAAACCCCAGCGTTAAGCCAAGCTGCAGTAACAGATGTACATTTACATTGTTTTAACACCCAATTTGTTGGTCGAAATATAAGTGATAAGCCATTCGTCGATGGTGGTGTCCCTTTATATTTACAAACCTCTCCTGAATTTCATATGAAACGCTTACTGTCTGCGGGTAGTGGCTGTATCTATCAGGTTTCTAAAGTCTTTAGGAATGAAGAGTCTGGGCGTTATCATAACCCTGAGTTCTCTTTATTAGAGTGGTATCGTGTTGGTTTCGATCATCATCAGTTGATGGATGAAATGGCGGTATTGCTAACGGATATTTTACGTTGTGCAGAACCGACACGATGTACCTATCAAGAGGTTTTTTTAACACATTTAGACGTTGATCCTTTGAGTGCTTCTAATGAGCAACTTAAAGCAGCGGGCAGACATCTTGAGTTAGGTGATGTTTTAGATAATGAACAGGATAAAGATACGATTTTACAGTTACTTTTTTGTATTGCTATCGAACCTAAGATTGGCCAAACATCGCCTTGTTTTGTTTATGACTTTCCTGCTTCTCAAGCGGCTTTAGCGCGAATCAATACTCAGGACCCGCGTGTGGCGGATCGGTTTGAGGTATATTTTAAAAGTATCGAGCTAGCCAATGGCTTTTATGAGTTAAACAGTAGTGCAGAGCAATTAAAACGATTTGAAGCGGATAATCAATTAAGAGCTAAGATGGGGTTAGCAGAAATGCCTATCGATAAAAAGTTTGTGGAGTGCTTAGATCATTTACCCGATTGTGCTGGTGTGGCCTTAGGGTTAGATAGACTATTAATGTTAGCAACTGAACAAGATCATATTAATGATGTCTTAAGTTTTAGTATCGATAATTCGTAACATATTAAAATATAAATATATTTAACAAGGATAGTAGATGGCTAAGTTATGGTTAACAGATAAAGGTTACCCTATTTGGGGATATCTTCTGCGTATTGCGTACTGGTTGCTAGCTATTTATCTTTCCAGCCTATTTTTACAAGCTTACCAAGCGCACAGTTGGTTTAAAGGTGGATTAATCGGATTGAGTGTTGTGTTTGTGATAAGTTACTTATTATTCACACGTTTTATTGACCGCTTTATCACAAAGCCTGCAATAGACTGATGTTAAAATAGTTATATTATTTTTCGATTAAAAGTGAGGTACGTATGCCAATACAAAAAGTGCAGAGTGAATTTCAAAAGTTAACCGATATTTTAGCCGATGGGGCGATTGCCGATGAGTGCACCGCTAGCGAATTAAAGACAGTTCATGACCAGCTACAACAAGCGATTCTTTCTGGTGACCCTGCAAAATTAATTCAAGATAAAAAAATCACAGAACAGTTAGTGGCATTTGAAGAGACAAACCCTGTCGCGGGTAAGTTTGTGAAAGATTTAATTAATGCGTTATCAGGAATGGGTATTTAAACAACCCATATCGTTTATTGATAATACCAATCATAGTAAGTAACTGATCTATTTTACTTGTTAAAACAACTTATTTTTTCGTTGTAAGTTTCGTATAGGGAACAACCATTTACATCAACTTACGCCTCAAACTAAGCCATTTTTCCGGCGCAAAATTTAGATCAGTTATTTAATACAATTGGTATAAAACTAGCCCATTTCTAAAATTTGGGTATAAAAAAACCGACACTAGGTCGGTTTTTTAATATTCTAAATAAAAGACTTTTTCTTAATTAAGAATTAAAGTGCTTTAATTTTAGCAGAAAGACGGCTTTTCTTACGAGCAGCCATGTTTTTGCTGATCAGACCTTTAGTTGCGTAAGCATCTAAAACTGATTGTAATTTAATGAACTCAGCCGCAGCTAGTTCTTTGTTTGCAGCTTCGATTGCAACAACAACTTTCTTGATGAAAGTACGCATCATTGTACGACGGCTTGCATTATGTTTACGGCTTTTTTCAGATAATAAAGCACGTTTTTTAGCAGACTTGATATTAGCCAAGACCTTAACTCCTAAATTCTGTATAACAAGGGATAATCAAAGGTCGTGGAATATGCCTTGTAACACGTATATTGTCAAATGGTTTTTTATTAACCAATAAAATAACTGGTAAGAAACCAGGTGGATGGTTAAACTGCGCGCATTTTATACTCAACCCATTACAGATGCAAATCCAGTGTCGATTGTTTCGTCGATATATCCATTGTTATTGCTATTAAATTCAATGAAAACGTGTATTTTGTGGTTGCGAATATTATCTTTCAGTTTCCTAAGTCTGTTGATGGCTTAGTTTTTAGGACATTCAGTGTGAGTAAAAAGTTAATAAAATCAGGCATGATCGTAAGTTCTATGACCTTAGTATCACGCGTTTTAGGATTAGTGCGTGATATTGTTATTGCTAATTTAATGGGAGCTGGGGCAGCTGCAGATTTATTTTTCTTTGCTAATAAAATTCCTAACTTTTTACGTCGTTTATTTGCAGAGGGGGCTTTTGCACAAGCTTTTGTACCGGTTTTAACCGAATATGAGAAAACCCAGTCTCGCGATAAGGTAAAAGAGCTGATTTCAGCAGTATCTGGCACCTTAGGAACGATTATTACCATCATCACTATTTTAGGGGTGATTGGCTCTTCAGTGATTACTGCATTATTTGGTTTTGGTTGGTTCTTAGAATGGTGGAACGGCGGGGCTGAAGCTTATAAGTTCGAACTCGCGTCGGACATGCTTAAAATTACTTTCCCTTATCTATGGTTTATTACTTTTACTGCGTTATCTGGTGCTATTTTAAATACCTTAGGTAAATTTGCGGTTGCAGCGTTTACACCGGTTTTTTTAAATATCGCGATCATCGGATCAGCTGTCTATATTTCACCTCAGTTACCGCAACCAGAAATTGGCTTAGCCATCGGTGTTTTTATTGGCGGTTTAGTGCAGTTTTTATTTCAGATCCCTTTTCTGAAAAAAGAGGGGTTATTAGTTAAGCCGAGTTGGCAATGGCACCATCCTGGCGTGGTAAAAATTCGCACCTTGATGATTCCTGCTCTATTCGGTGTGTCGGTGAGTCAAATTAACCTGTTATTGGATACCTTCATTGCCAGTTTTTTACAAACCGGCTCAATAAGTTGGTTATATTATTCAGACCGTTTATTAGAGTTTCCTTTAGGGTTATTTGGGATTGCGATCGCGACCGTGATCTTACCTAGTCTATCTTCATCTCACGTTAATAAATCGCCTGAAGCCTTCGCTAAAACTATTGATTGGGGAATCCGTAGTGTTTGTTTTCTAGGTGTACCGGCTATGCTGGGCTTGATGATATTGGCTGAGCCAATGTTGCGTGTTTTGTTTATGCGCGGTGAGTTTGATATTCAAGATGTGAGCATGTCAGGCATGAGTTTATTTGCTTATGCCACAGGCCTATTAAGTTTTATGTTAGTAAAAGTGTTAGCGCCGGGTTATTACTCTCGCCAAGATACTAAAACACCGGTGAAGTTTGGTGTTATTGCGATGGTCAGTAATATGTTGCTGAATGTTATTTTTGCTATTCCATTCGGTTATGTTGGTTTAGCCATTGCAACTTCGTTGTCCGCGACATTGAATGCTGGGCTATTGTGGTTTGGATTATATAAAAGTGGCGTGTATCAACGTCAACCGCAGAGTATTAGCGTGTTGCTGCGTATTATTGTTTCTGGCGCTGTGATGGTGGGTACTTTGTTTTATTTCATGCCAGATTTAACCCAATGGGTTGAGCTCAGCCTATTTGATGCAATTATTCAGTTAGTTGTTTTTATTGTGGGTGGGGCTTTGGTGTATTTAGTTAGTAATGTCATTTTAGGTTTACGCTTACATCATTTTAAAGCGAGTTAACTGATTAAATAATAAATCATTAAAATGAAAGCTGAATACTTTGTTGCCTTAATATATAATCGGCTCTTTTATATTTTCAACGCTTAGTTTTGCAATCAATTAAGACATTATTTATGGAATTAATACGCGGTATACATAATTTACAGCATCAACCTCAAGGTTGTGTGTTAAGTATTGGTAACTTTGATGGTATTCATCTTGGACATCGTGCTGTTTTATCGCGTTTGCTAAAAGAAGCTGAGCGTTTGCAAGTCCCGTCAACGGTGATGACCTTTGAGCCTCAACCTGCTGAGTTATTTGCAGGAAAAAATGCGCCGGGTCGATTGAGTCGTTTACGCGATAAGTTTGTTCAACTTGAAAAATTAAATTTAGATCGTCTACTGTGCGTGTCCTTTACTCATCAATTTGCTAATCTAAGCGCCGATCAATTTATTGAAGAACTATTGATTAAAAAATTGAATGTAAAATTTTTGGTGATAGGCGATGATTTCCACTTTGGTTACCAACGTTTAGGTGATTTTGCTTTGCTCAAAGAAGCGGGCAAAAAGTATGGCTTTGAAGTGGTCGATACTAAAAGTTTATCGCAAGATACTTGCCGCGTAAGCAGTACCCGTATTCGTAGTGCATTAGCCAAAGGCGAATTGCAACAAGCTGAGCAGATGCTGGGCAGAAAATACAGTATTGCAGGACGTGTTGGTCATGGTAGAAAACTCGGTCGCACTATTGGTGTTCCGACCGCTAATTTGTTTTTAAAGCGTCGAGTGTCGCCTGTTTCTGGGGTGTTTGTTGTGTCTATTTTAGGCATAGACAATAAGACCTACACTGGCGTAGCAAATATTGGCTGTCGTCCAACCGTTAACGGTGAAAGACAGCAGTTAGAAGTACATATTTTTGATTTTGAAGGTGACTTATATGGTCGCCAACTAGAAGTGTTACTTGAGAATAAGTTGCGTGATGAAACTCGTTTTGAGTCATTCGCAGACTTAAAAATACAGATTGATAAAGATATTCAGCAAGCTAGAGAATGGCATCTGCTTAATTAATAGATCGTTAGATGGAATAAAAACCGATGAGTGATTACAAAAGTACATTAAATTTACCAAAAACAGGCTTCCCGATGCGTGCTAACTTAGCTAATCGCGAGCCAAATATGCTTAAGAATTGGTATAAAGAAGACCTTTACGGCAAGATTCGTACGGCTAAAAAAGGTAAGAAAACATTCATTCTGCATGATGGCCCTCCTTATGCAAATGGGGATATTCATATTGGTCACTCGGTTAACAAAATCTTAAAAGACATTATTATTAAGTCTAAAACATTATCTGATTTTGATGCGCCTTACGTTCCAGGTTGGGATTGTCATGGTCTACCAATCGAATTAAAAGTAGAGCAAAAGCACGGTAAACCAGGTAAAAAACTAACACCTGCTGAATTCCGCGTTAAATGTCGTGAATATGCTGCTCGTCAAGTTGATGGCCAGCGTAAAGACTTTAAACGTTTAGGTGTTTTAGGTGAGTGGGATAAGCCTTACTTAACCATGAACTTCGAAACGGAAGCAAACATCGTACGTGCGTTAGCAAGCATTATTAAAAATAAACACCTACACAAAGGTTCTAAGCCTGTGCATTGGTGTACTGACTGTGGTTCTGCATTAGCTGAAGCGGAAGTAGAGTATGAAGATAAAGTATCAGCTGCTATCGATGTTGCATTTAATGCGATTGATATTGATGCGGTATTAGCTTGTTTTGATAAACAAGGTGATGACTTTGGTCACGGTACTATCTCACCAGTTATCTGGACAACAACGCCTTGGACATTACCTGCAAACCGCGCTATCGCATTAGCTGCAAAAGTAGAGTATTCATTAGTGCAAGCAGGTCAGCGTCGCTTAATTTTAGCCACTGACCTAGTTGCTGATTGTATGGCTCGTTACGGTATCGAAGAGTTTACTGTACTCGCTATTACCACAGGTGCTGCACTTGAAAAGCAATTATTCCAACACCCATTCTTAGATCTGCAAGTACCAGCAATTGTTGCTGACCACGTTACTATCGATGCGGGTACAGGTTGTGTACATACAGCGCCTGGCCACGGTCAAGACGATTACTCTGCTGGTTTGAAATATGATTTAGAAGTTGCGAACCCGGTTGGTGATAATGGTGTGTTCCGTGAAGATACAGAATTCTTTGCTGGTCTACATGTATTTAAAGCAAATGATGCTGTGTTAGCCGTGTTAACTGAGCGTGATGCGCTTATTCATCATGTCAACATTAAGCATAGTTACCCACATTGTTGGAGACACAAAACACCAATTATCTTCCGCGCGACACCACAATGGTTCATCTCTATGAATCAAGAAGGCTTACGTGACAGTGCGTTGAAAGAGATTAAAGATGTTAAATGGATCCCGAGCTGGGGACAAAGCCGCATTGAGAAAATGATTGAAGGTCGTCCTGATTGGTGTGTGTCACGTCAACGTACTTGGGGTGTGCCAATCACTTTATTTGTAAATAAAGAAACAGATGAACTGCATGAAAACTCTGTTGAAATGATGGAGCTGATTGCACAAAAAATTGAAAAAGAAGGCATTCAAGCATGGTTTGATTTAGAGCCTGAGTCTTTATTAGGTTTTGAAGCTGAGAAGTTCCGTAAAGTAACGGATACATTAGATGTTTGGTTTGATTCTGGTACAACGCATGCTGCTGTATTAGCGATTCGTGATGAGTTTAAGCAGGAAAATGATCAACCAGTACAAGCTGATATGTACTTAGAAGGGTCTGACCAACATCGTGGTTGGTTCCAATCTTCATTATTAACCAGTACTGCGATTAACGGTGCAGCACCTTATAAAGAGGTGTTAACGCATGGTTTTGTGGTTGATGGCGACGGCAAAAAAATGTCTAAGTCATTAGGTAATGTCATGTCACCGCAAACGGTAATGAACGACCTAGGTGCAGATATTTTACGTTTATGGGTGGCGTCAACGGATTACACTGGTGAAATTACTGTTTCTGATGAAATCTTAAACCGTAGTGCGGATAGTTACCGTCGTATTCGTAACACCTCTCGTTTCTTGCTTGCTAACTTGAACGGTTTTAATCCTAAAACTGACTTAGTGCCAGCAGCTGAAATGGTGGCATTAGATCGTTGGATCGTGGCTAAAACATTGACGATGCAAAACGAAGTGATTGAAGCTTACGAAAACTACAACATGCATGTTGTTTATCAAAAACTAATGCATTTCTGTTCAATTGATTTAGGTAGTTTTTATTTAGACATTATTAAAGACCGTCAATACACAGCAAAAACAGGCAGTAATGCTCACTTAAGCTGTCAAACTGCGCTTTACCATATTGTTGAGTCTTTAGTGCGCTTAATGGCACCAATTCTAAGCTTTACAGCGGATGAAATTTGGGGGCGTTTACCAGGTGAACGTAGCCAGTTTGTATTTACTGAAACATGGTACGAAGGCTTATTTGGCTTAACGGATAATGAAACTCTGGATAATGATAAGTGGGCTCAATTGATCACGGTTCGTGCTGAAGTCAATAAAGTATTAGAGCTAGCACGTAAAGACGCAGTGATTGGTGGTGGATTAGAAGCTGAAGTAACTTTATATGCTTCTGATGAAATTAACGCATTATTATCGACATTAGATGATGAGCTACGTTTTGTATTAATTACTTCGCAAGCTATTGTTAAACCATTAGCTGATGCGCCTGAAGGTGCAGTAACCACTGAAGTAACTGGTTTATCAGTGGCAGTAGAAAAGAGTACTGCTGCGAAATGTGACCGTTGTTGGCACCACCGTGAAGATGTTGGTCAAAATGAACTGCACCCTGAATTATGTGGTCGTTGTGTTACTAATGTTGACGGTGAAGGTGAGTCTCGCCAGTTTGCTTAATAAACAACTAAGCTATAATTAACATACTCGTAAACGCCTTAGTTATGAAAATGATTTAAGGCGTTTTTTTTAGGAAATACTATGACAAACAATGCTTCTGATTCAACCGTTAACTCTTCAACAGGTTTAATCTTTTTATGGTTATCTTTGATTGTATTAATTGTTGATCAATTTACTAAATATCTAACCATTGAAATGCTTGATCTTTATGAGTCTTTCGAGGTGCTGCCTTTTTTCAATTTTACTTATGCCCGTAATTACGGAGCTGCATTTAGCTTTTTAGGGGATGCTGGCGGTTGGCAAAAGTATTTATTTTCCGGTATCGCCTTTGCTGTGTCAGGATATTTGATATATTTATTGAAAACCACTAAGGCAACGCATCGTTGGATGAATACAGCTTATGCTTTGGTATTGTCTGGCGCTATTGGTAATGTGATTGACCGTTTAATCTTTGGTTACGTCGTTGATTTTTTAGATTTTGATTTAGGTTTTTATCGTTGGCCTGTATTTAATGTTGCTGATATTGCTATCTTTATCGGTGCTGCAATGATTATTATCGATTCTCTGTTTTGGGCTGAGAAACGTGAAAAAGCGAAGGAAGAAGCAAAGAATGACAAATGAAAAAAAAGTAATTGCTGAAAACAGTGAAGTATTAATGCACTTTTCTATTAAGCTAAGTGATGGTTCTGCAGTTGATAGTACTAAGGTCGATAATAAGCCGGCTAAGTTTGTGATGGGCGATGGTAGTTTAACCGAAGGCTTTGAAGCTTGCTTATTAGGGTTAAGCGAAGGTAGTTCTGAAAGTTTTACTCTTGAACCAGAGTCTGCTTTTGGTTTACCTAACCCTGATAATTTCCATTATATTGAATTAAGTAAGTTTTCTGCTGACGTACCTGCTGAAATTGGTACTATTATTAGCTTCACACAACCCGATGGTACTGAGTTACCAGGCATTATTCGTGAAGTGATTGCTGATAGTGTGACTGTCGATTTTAACCATCCTTTAGCAGGTCAAACCGTGACCTTTGATGTTGATGTACTAGAAGTTTTATAAAGCAAATATTAGGACGTATTTGATCCGTTTTTATCAACCCTATTTGCCCACTATTTTATATTGAGATTGTTATGAAAATTATTTTAGCTAATCCACGTGGTTTTTGTGCAGGCGTACATCGTGCTATCAATATTGTTGATCGTGCTCTAGAGATTTTTCCTGCGCCGGTTTATGTTCGTCATGAAGTGGTACACAATCAATATGTAGTAGATGATCTAAAGTCTCGCGGTGCTGTTTTTGTTGAAGAACTGGATGAAGTGCCTGACGATAACATTGTTATTTTTAGTGCGCATGGTGTAGCACAAAGCGTTCGAGAGGAAGCTAAACGTCGCGAATTAAAAGTATTTGATGCGACTTGTCCATTAGTGACTAAAGTACATATGGAAGTCACACGTGCTAGTCGACGTAATCAAGAGTGTATTTTGATCGGGCATCAAGGTCATCCAGAAGTGATTGGCACCATGGGGCAATATAATAGTGAAGAAGGTGGTATTTACTTAGTTGAGTCTACGGAAGATGTAGATAAGTTAACGGTAAAAAACCCTGCTAGTCTTTGTTACAGTTCACAAACGACTTTATCGGTTGATGATACCGCCCATGTGATTGATGCATTAAGAGCTAAGTTCCCATTAATTGAAGGACCGCGTAAAAACGATATCTGTTATGCGACACAAAACCGTCAGGACGCGGTGAAAGATTTAGCGGATAAAGCAGAGTTAGTATTAGTCGTTGGTTCTCCTAACTCATCAAATTCAAACCGTTTACGTGAAAAAGCCTGTAATGTAGGTGCGAATGCTTACTTAATCGATAATGAATCTGACATTCAAGAGGAATGGTTTGAAGGTGTCAATTCTGTCGGTGTGACCGCCGGTGCCTCTGCTCCTGATATCCTAGTGCAGGGTGTTATTAAAAGATTACAAAAACTAGGTGGTGATATCGCTATCGAAAACCCTGGCGTAGAAGAAAATATTATCTTTGAAGTGCCTGCTGAGTTACGTATTAAGCAAGTCGATTAGTAAGTGACCGCCTTCCAAAATCCTTTTAAAAGGTGTGTTATTTAATACACCTTAATCCTCTCCCCCCTTTGAAATTAAAAATAGTGTGCTTAAGCACTGCTCTTTAATTTGCGTTCGCTCTCATAATCATGATTACTATGAAATAAGATTAAAAACGATATTATTTTTATATAAAAATCACTGTATAAATAGTAATCTAACGGAAATCTGCAAAAATTTTATAATTATAACAAAGGATGTTATGGCCCAGTTTATTTACTCCAAAAGGTGCCAGCATGGATTTACATTAGTTGAAATGCTGATCACTATTGCTGTTGCGGCTATTTTGCTCGCGATTGTAGTACCTTCTTTTAATAGCTTAATTGAATCCAGTAAAGAGCGTACAACAAGAGACTCTCTCGTAAGTGCTATTCATACCGCAAGTCAGCTAGCTCAAAGTGAACGGGTGAATGTTTATTTATGCACGACAACAGATGGGGAAAGTTGTGAGGATACAAAAGACTGGGGGAGCGATTGGTTAATTTATCAAGACGATGATAGCAGTGGTGATTTCGATGATGATTATGACACTATCGTTGCTAAAATTAGTGCTAAAACCAATTTAATAACCAGTACCACTGAGGAAGTTAAATTTATGCCTACAGGGCATTCACTAGCAAATACCTTTAAAATTTGTAGTAATACTGACAACTCAGTGGTCTATGAAATGGTATTAAGTAGGATGGGGCGCATTACGTACGAAGAAGCATCAGGAGACTGCTAGGGATGAAAGATGAAAAGGGATTTACATTAATTGAAGTGTTAATTGCATTAATTATTGTGGCAATAGGGGTGTTAGGCCATGCCAAAATGCAAGCTAAATCAATGAATATGGCTCAACAAGGTTTCTTTGCACAGACAGCGAATACGGCATTGTTAGACTTAGCGCAACGTATGCGTGCCAATTCTGATCTTGCTGCTAGTTTTGTTTTTAGTAATTTAAGCGACGGTGCGGATATTACAGCGAGTAAAGACTGCTCTAGCAATAGTTGTGACGAAGATGAATTTGCCACTGAAGAGCTTGCTGAATGGTTTGACCATTTACAAAACAACTTACCGTCACCACGCTTTTCAGTTGAGGTCGATTCTTCCGATGTTAACCTCTATAACCTGATGTTAATTTGGGATGCAGCAAAGACCGGTGTGGGTAGTGCCGTCTGTGATACAACAGCATTAAATTCGTACCAATGTGGGAGCATGTCAGTATGGGTTCAATGAGAAAATCTAACGCGGGTTTTAGTTTAATTGAGTTAATGATTGCATTATTCGTATCGCTTTTTATTTTAGCGGGGCTATTTTATTCTGTTATGGGTGATATGCGCTCTTATGAGTCGGCACGTAGTACGCAAGGTTTAGTAACGAAAAGCCGCATGGCGGTACAAACAATAAGATTGTATATACAGCAAGCAGGTTTTCGTGATTCCGCTGCCTTAAAGAATGAAACAACCTTTAGTGCAGGTACTTCAAGTGCTGGTGAGGCATGGGAGTATGGACAAGTTATTCAAGGCATGACCAGTTCTAGTGAAATTGATGATGAAAAAGCGGACTCTGATATTTTGGTGGTGCGCTTCTTAGGAGCAGCGGTAGAGGGGATCGTTTCTTGTGAAGGTTATGATTTAGATGACACAACCAGTAATGAAGTGATCTTGTATGTGAATACAAGTAACCAATTAATGTGCCAAGATAACGACGATGATCCGGTTTTATTAGATGAAAATATTGAGTTTATGGAGCTCCTATATGGGACAGAAGATGATTATCAATATTTTACAGCTTCGGAAGTTTCGGATTGGACTGAAATAAATAGAGTGAAAGTAGGGTTGTTGATCTCTGAAGATGTATCTGCACATGGATTAATAAACAGTAACGATTATACTATTTTTAACCAAACAATCAGCGCAGCAAATGATACAAATTATAGAAGTGTTGTGATGGAAACTGTGATTATAGGAAACCAAGGAGGGTAATGAAATGCAAAATCAATTTGTTAAACAACGCGGCACCGCATTAATTACCTCATTATTAATGGTCGTAGTGATCGCTATTTTAGGGGTTGCGGTGAGCCAACAGGTGATCTCTTTACGTAAAACAACCACTGCTAATTATGACCAAACGCTAAGCTTAAACTCCGCAGAGTCTACTTTAGCTGCTGCTTATAGTGTTATGTCAGATAATTTTCTTGATCCTCCTACATTACAAGCCTTAGCGGTTGATATTAATACGGGGGCTAATTGGTGGAAAAATGATAGTAATTGGAGCAGTGCAACAGCGATCAGTGACTTAATTACTGCGGGCTCTGAAACACCATCTTATTTAATTGAAGATGATGGCACTGGCGGACTCGCTGTTGGTACTGGTGATTTAACCAAACGTTTTTATCGTGTGACAGTGAAAGCACAGGGAAAGGGGAATTCGGTCGCTTATTTGCAAAGTTACTACATCACTTTAGAGTAGAAAATATATGCTAAAATTGAACAAAAATAAAAAAAACGGTTTTACGCTGATTGAATTACTTATTGCTGTGGCTATTATTGGCATTATTGCCTCTATTGCCTATCCTAGTTATCAAGGTGTATTAGAAAAAACACGACGACAAGAAGCAATACGTACGTTACTAGAAGCATCGCAACTAATGGAAAGTTATTATGCAATGAATTTAGATTATAGCGGTGCGATATCTGGTGGCGAAGTCACTGACTTTACTGTTAATGATGAGTTCAGTGATTATTATTCATTAACTGCTTCTGCGGCAGCATCTACATTTAATTTATCTGCTACGCCACTTTCAACAGGGGCACAAAGCGAAGATGAGTGTGGCACACTAACCATAACACAGACTGGTAGTACAGGGGCAGATAGCTCCGATTGTTGGTAATCAATAGGGATATTATTGTGGAAAAAATATTATTAAGGACAATGTTATTAATCGCAGGTTATTTACTGCCCATTGCAGTGAATGCTAGTAATCTCGATTTAGCAACTAAACCGCTTTATACAGGAACATCTGAAGCACCTATGATGATGCTTACCATGGGGCGAGATCATACTTTGTTCTATGAGGCCTATAATGATGCCTCTGACCTTGATGGGGACGGAGAGCTTGATACTACTTTTAAGCCAGATTATACCTATGAAGGTTATTTTGACTCTACGGCTTGCTACAAATACAGAAGCAATAAATCTAGGTTTAAGCCTAAAACGATTGAAACCGTTTGTTCAAATAATAATCATTGGAGTGGTAACTTTCTTAATTATTTAACCATGACTCGTATGGATGTGTTACGTAAAGTGCTTTATGGCGGAACAAGAAGCACTGATGATGAAGATGAAACGATTCTAGAGCGTGTTTTTATCCCGCAAGATGCTCACAGTTGGGCTAAAGCTTATACTTCAGTCGAAGTTGATGGCTACGATATCTCAGACTATACCCCTTATTCTTTACCTGATTCAGGAAAACAGCATTTTTTTGGTACTGTCACTTATAGCGGATTAGGGGAAGACCCTATTTTACGTGTGCGTGAAAATATTAGTTATTCTAGCGATGATTGGGGTGTGTGGAGTTGGGCATCAACAGAGCGTCCGGTACTTGATGCAAGTGGTGATGACTATGTTGTTAGAGTAGAAGCCTGTGTTGATGGCTTTACCGATGGTAATAACTGTGACTTATACCCAAGTGGCAATTATAAACCAACCGGCTTACTCCATGATTATGGTGAGACAGATCAAATGTTATTTGGTTTATTAACAGGGAGTTATAATAAAAATTTATCGGGCGGTGTATTAAGAAGAGCGATCAGTGAGTTTTCAGAAGAGGTAGATAGCGATACTGGACAATTCACTTCAACTGAAGATGGTATTGTTGCAACGATTGATAAATTACGAATCCACGGTTTCAATTATAGCAATAAGACTTATGCAACAAACTGTGGATGGGTTGTTAATGGGGCCATTTCTGATGGTCAATGTGCTTCATGGGGGAATCCTGCTGGTGAAATGCTCTATGAAGCAATGCGTTATTACTCGGGAGTAGAATCTGCTAGCCCTAGTTACGCAACGTCAGGAAGTTATGATGCAGAAGTTGGTTTAACTAGCCCTGATTGGGATGACCCATTTGAAGATCGTGGCACTTGTGCAAACCCTAATGTACTGTTAATTAGTGACATCAGTCCTTCTTATGACTCTGATCAGTTACCTGGCGTATATAGTGAGTTCACCAAGTCAGCGAATAATGATGAAGCTTATGATGGAACAACACTGCCAGGTTTTAGTGTCAGCGAGTTACTTGAGACTATTTCTACTTCAGAAGGTAAGACATCTGGTCAGTTTTTCATTGGACAATCAGGTACCGATAATGATGGTGCACCTACCGCCAAAGATATTACAGGTTTAGAGTCAGTACGTGGGTTAGCACCTGCAGAGCCTACTAAAAAAGGTAGTTACAGTTCAGCGGCTGTTGCTTATTACGGACATAGAAACGACATACATTTAACAAAAGATGAAGATCAAAATGTAACGACTATGGTGGTTGCATTGGCCTCTACTTTACCAGAAATTGAAGTTGATGTTGACGGTGAAGTTATAAAAATAGTGCCTTTTGCTAAGTCGGTTGGTTGGGGCAATAAAATATCCGCCGATGAAGGTGACTTTCAGCCAACGAACTCGATTATTGACTGGTACATCGAATCGATTACAGATACTAAAGGTGTCTTCCGCATCAATTATGAAGATGTAGAGCAAGGTGCTGATCATGATATGGATATGATAGTAAAGTATACTTATGAGGTAAAAGAGGGGCTTTGTAAAACATACGACAGCGATGGCGATTGTACAGAAACGGCTAAAGGTGTGGAAATAACACTTGATTCTACTTATGCTGCAGGTGGTGTTGACCAACACGCAGGATATATTATCTCTGGAACAACAAATGATGGTATGTATCTAGAAGTAAAAGATGTTAGTGGTGCTAATATCAAATACTATTTAGATACGCCTGATAGCACTGTTTATGATAATCGTGATATCAGTGGTAGTACTAGTAATTTAGGCTTATACGCAACTCGTAATTTTTTCCCTAGTGATGAAAGTGCTGCAGACTTTTTACCTTCACCACTTTGGTATGCAGCGAAATGGGGTGGCTTTACAGATTCTGATGGTGATGGTACTCCTAACCTAGATAGCGAATGGGATACCAGCGGCGCTGATGACGGTGGTGCCGATGGTGACCCTGATAACTACTTCCCTGTAACTAATGCCGGCGAGCTAAAAGATCAATTAGCTGCTGCATTTGATTTGGCTTACGATGGTCTGTTAACAGGGGCTTCAGCAACTTATTCTTCTAACTTACTCAGTAGTGGTTCACTTGCTTATCAATCTTCATTCGAAGAGGAAACATGGAATGGTGATGTCAATGCTTATCAAGTTAGCTCAGATGGAGAGTATGCAAGTAATGCTACATGGAGCGCTGCAACGCAATTAGATGCAATGGACCCAGATAATAGACATATTTATACCCGTAGCAATGAATCGTCGCTATTAGGATCACAAGGAGCTGTTTTTGAATTTACGACTTCGGCAATAAGTACAACATTGTTGAGTAGTTTAACGGATAGCCTAACGTCGGTAAGTACTAGTACCTTAACGGACTCTTTTTCAGAGAGTCAGTTATTTAGTTTATTAGGTGATGTGACTGGTTCAACAACTGAAAAATTAGCTTATTTAACCAATGTTGTAGGCTACATTCGTGGAGACCGTGATAACGAAGTGACAACCGTTGTTGATGGGTTTAGAGAGCGAAGCAGTGTTTTAGGTGATATCGTTAATGCAAGCCCTTATTATGTTTCTAGCGCTAAAGACCATACTGTCGCGACGGAAGTAGTCGCTTTTGCTGCAAACGATGGCATGGTACATATCGTTGATGCCGATGATGGTAAAGAGTTAGCCGCTTATATACCAAGTGGCGTTTATGATGCGTTAGGTAACTTAGTCGATAGTGCTTACATCCATGAATACTCCGTTGATGGAGGCCTTAATGCTTACTCTGATGAAAATGACTTAATTGATGTCGATATAAATGGTGTTTCAACAGAAGTCGCTAGGACTACATTAGTAGGTCGATTAGGATTAGGAGTAAAAGGCCTTTACGCCATTGATGTTTCAGATATCAGTAACCCTACTACGGATATGATGAGGTGGGAAATTACCACTGACACGGATGGTTTTGAAGGTCTCGGGTTAAGTGTTTCTGAGCCAACTATTGTGGAACTGGCAAATGGTAAAGCGAGTGTTGTGTTTGCAAATGGTTATAACTCCACGGATGATGAAGGGGCTATTTATATTGCAGATTTGACTGATGGCAGTTTAATCAAGAGGTTAACTGTTGGAGTGCAAACAGATCCAACTGGAGAAGATAGACCTAATGCATTAGCTCAACCTTTATTAGTTGATAATAACAGCGATGGTATCGCTGATTACCTCTATGCTGGGGATCTATTTGGTAATATGTGGGCATTTGATATCTCTAGTGAGGACCCGAGTGAATGGGGAATTAAAAAAACTGCGGGAGCACCTTTATTTACAGCACTCAGCCCAACGTTAGATAATCAAGAATATATGTCTCAGCCTATTACTAGTCGCCCGTCTGTTGTGCGTCATCCAGATGGTGAAGGTGTTTTAATTGCCTTTGGTACTGGTAAATATGTCGAATCAGATGACACTTCTGCTGATGATCAAGCCACACAAAGCTTTTATGTGGTGGAGGATAACTTAGGCAGTGCTGTCGTTACAGCTGTACGATCATCTTCTGGTTTTAGTAACCTACAAAAACAATCAATAACCAAAGAAAGTAGTACTAATCGTCTTTTATCTAGCAACTCATTAAACTGGGATGAGATCAGTGGTTTCTATATTGATTTAGTGAATACCGAAGATGGTAATACTAACAACTATGGTGAACGACAAGTGGTGGCTAGTACTGTTTTAGGAACCAAAGTAAGTTTTGTCACCTTAATTCCTGGTACTGACCCTTGTGTTGCTGGTGGAACAGGTTGGTATATGGAGTTAAACCTTTATACAGGACAAACTTGGGATACAGGTACCGAAGTGGAAGATGATCCATCAACAACGGTCGATGAATCTGAAGAGATTCCAACGGATAGTTCGAATCAATTCTTAGACGGTGTTGCTACAGGGCTTAGTTCAGTGGCCTCTGTTACCACTTCAACTGAAACTATCACTAATGAAGATGGTACAACAGAAGAGGTGACAGTATTTGAAAGCGCTGAAGGGCTAACCTGTATTACGTTGAGCACTAATAAACAAACTTGTTTTGAGGATGATTTAAATATTACTGGACCAGTAAGTTGGCGTCAGCTCTATTAAATTATTAGCATCTAACTAACTATTAGAAGGGTCACAAAGAGATATTCATTTGTGGCCCTTTTTTATTATTACGACCCATCTTAAATAAGTAGGTATAGAAGTAATACCAATTGTATTA
>NZ_QOCB01000045.1 GCF_003318165.1 Psychromonas sp. B3M02 | reverse complement strand
AAATAACTGATCTAAATTTTGCGCCGGAAAAATGGCTTAGTTTGAGGCGTAAGTTGATGTAAATGGTTGTTCCCTATACGAAACTTACAGCGAAAAAATAAGTTGTTTTAACAAGTAAAATAGATCAGTTACTTACTATGATTGGTATAAGTACTTTTATTACTTGATAGCTTCACATGAATGTTTGCTCGTACCATCATTTATATTTTTTCTAAACCACACCAGTTAGCAATAAAAACAGCTAACACCTGAGCAACTTGTATTGTGCTATTAATGGAAACCCGCTCATTAAAACCATGTATATTTTCAGCGATAGGACCATAACAAGTAGCTGGAGTGTTTCCGTATAATTGGAAGAAACGTGCATCCGTTGTACAAGTCACCGCCAATGTTTCACAATCTTTATTCGCCACAATATGATGTGCCTCTTTAATTGATTGAATTAACGGCGCTTCCTCTTCAATTTCACAGCCTTCTGCTTGAAAGCCTGTATAACAAAGCTCAACGTCAATATCATTTGCGATGTCCGCTTCATCAATCGTTTGTTGTAATTTTTCTTTCACATATTCAAGCGTCATCCCCGGATAAAACCCAACGCGGAAATCAGCTTCACAATAACAGGCAACCGTTGAAGCCCAATCGCCGCCATGTACTTTACCAAGATTAAAATTGATAGGGTGATCATGGCCACTATAGCAATGATGGCGATGCTCTTGTTTATTCCACTCTGTTTCTAACTCTTTTAATTTATTGATGACAACATACAGTGAATCAAACACGTTACTACCATTAGAGGTGTCGAGTACGTGCGCTGGTTTACCTGTTAATTTTAACTGGAACCACATCACCCCTAATTGGGCAACAAGACAAGACTGTCCAAAAGGCTCTGGAATGACAGCAGCATCAGCGGTATAACCAGCATCTAGACAAGCTAGTGCGCCATTACCGGTGCACTCTTCTTCAACAACACTTTGTAGTATAACGTCAGCCGCGGGTTGATAACCTAAGTCTTTTAAAGCAGCAAAGGCATTACAGTAAGCAACAATGCCAGCCTTCATGTCGCCACTACCACGTCCATAGAACCAATCACCCTCTACATGTGGTGAAAAAGGGTCTACTTCCCAAAGATGTCTAGGCCCAGTAGGGACAACATCCATATGCCCGTTTAAAATAAGTGATTTACCCACGGTTTTTTTAGGTTTATGAATACCCACTATGTTCACTCGGCCATCAGTATCATAAGTCACAGGAGGTGAAAACCCAGGTAAACTAGCTAACTTATCAAGGTCGATAGAGACCTCTTCGACATTTGTACCTAAACCAATAAACGTTTCTTTAATGATAGATTGAGCATGCTGTTCATTACCTAAGGTACTATCAGAAGCCACTAAATCAGTTAATTCATTAATAATATTATCGCGGCGACCTTCTACTGCGTTAAGAATGTCATTTAATAATGTTTTATCCATTTTATTTTCTCGATTGGCGGGTAGGTGTTCTTGTAAAAAAATCAATGAAGAACCATTTTCATGAAGTGAGCTAAAGGTGGATTAACTTTCGGTTATTCCACCTTACCAATCAAACTATCTTAATAAGTTAGTCCATAAACGGTCATATAATTTAACTACTTCAGGACTACACGGCGGTACAAATTGCGGTGTTGCAGTACCTTCTGGAAGGTTTAATTCATGTGCGCCTTTAAACTCTTTGACAAGGTAAGCATCTGCACCATTCACGCCTGGTGTATAACCAGTCACATTAGAAATAGCCGCGGCATTTTCAGGCTCTAACATGAAGTTTAAGAACAGTTTTGCATTCTCAATATTTTTAGACCCTTTTAAAACAACTAAGTTATCAGCCCACGCAGTCATCCCTTCTTTAGGGTAAGCGTACTCTAAGGTTGGTCTCTCTAGGCGAGCTTGTAACGCCATGCCATTCCATGACATAGACGCTGCTGCATCTCCTGAAATCAACATCTCTTTAGCACCATCAGACGCAATACTTAACCAATTTTCTTTAGCTTTGGTTAATAGGTCGTTAACTTCGCTTAATTGTTGACGATTGCTGTTACAAATTTCATAACCTTTATAACGAAGCGCTGCATTAACTACGTTATTTACATCGCGGAAAATGTTAATTTTTCCTTTAAGTTCTTCAGGCGGATTAAATAAAATATCTAAGGTATTAATATCACCATCGTAAACGGCTTTATCAACCACAAATGAAGTCGTACCAGCTTGGTAAGGTACTGAATACTGGTGGCCAGGATCATAATAAACATCTATTAACTCATCTTTCACATTAGCAAAATTGCTCAGTTTATTTGCTTCAATGTTTTCCAGTAAACCTTCCTCAATCATAATCTTAACCATGTAATCGCCAGGCACAGCTACATCGTAACCAGTCACACCCGATTTAAGTTTAGACAACAATGTTTCATTACTATCGTATGTATCGTAAGTGATCTTGATATCGTATTTCTTAGAGAACTTATCAAGTACCGCCTGATCCATATAATCAGACCAATTATAAATATTTAACTGACCCGCTGCATTTGCTGTTGTCGCACCTAATAAACTTGCAGTAACAGCAATTGCTAATACCTTTGCTTTAGCGGGGAACATACCTTTTACTTTTAACATAATAGAACTCCTTTCATTTAGTTTATGTAGAACTTTTACTTGAACGATTGCACCACCAAGAGGCAGTCACAAACAAAATTGAAACCAATAATAAAATGGTTGATATCGCGTTAATTTCTGGTGTTAAACCAACACGTAACATGCTGTAAATGGTCATTGGTAAAGTACTTGAACCAGGCCCTGCAACCATATTAGCGACAATAAAATCATCGAGTGATACAACAAAGGCAAGCATCAATCCAGATACAATACCAGGCATGGCCATAGGTAAAGTGACATGTCGAAATGACTGCCAGCGTGACGCGTATAGGTCATAGGCGGCTTCATCAAAACTTTGTTTAATGTCCTTTAATCGTGTTGAAATCGGCAAATACGCAAAAGGAATACAAAAAACAATATGTGCTAATAAAATGGTGCCTAACCCTAAGGTCATATCGATAGCAATGAAGAAGATTAAACTGGCAACTGCTACTACAATCTCTGGTAATAACAATGGTAAATTGATCACTCCCACCACTATTTTTTGCCTTTTTAATGGTGTACCTCTTAACATCCCCATCGCCGCTGCCAATGCGATTAAAGTGGCAATTGAAGAGGCTAAAACAGCAATTAATAAGGAGTTCATGGTTGCATTTTGAATAGCAGGATTACTAAATGCTTTTATATACCAATCGAATGTAAACTCTCCCCACGTAGTAATAGAACGTAATGAGTTAAAGGAATACAAACTAATCACGATCAGTGGTGTATATAAAATAAATAAACATAATACGGTAATTGGTTTGGTACCTGGGTAATAACTTATGCTGTGTTTCATTGCTGCTCTCCTTTTTTACGTAGAGAGAAAATCAGTAAAGTGATGAGTATGATGGTCAGTAAAATAATCGCGATGGCCGCACCAAATGGCCAGTTACGAGAACCTTGGAATTGCAATGCAATCAAGTTACCTATCATTAATTGTTTACCGCCTCCTAATAAATCTGGCGCAATGAATGAACCAATTGAAGGGATAAAGACCAATAAACAACCTGCATAAATACCATTTGATACACTTGGAATGAGGACATTTTTAAGAGCAGCCCAACGGCTTGCATAGAGATCATGTGCCGCCGTTAGCAATGACATATCAAAGCGAGATAAGGCAGTATAAATAGGTAATACCATAAAAGGTAAGAAGGAATAAAATAGGCCTAGCGATACAGCAAATGGCGTGTAAGCTAATTTTATAGGCGTATCGATCCAATCTAAATACATCAAGAACTCATTAAGCGGACCTTGATCCCTAATAATGAATAACATAGCGATAGTACGCACTAATAAGTTAACCCAATAAGGGATAGTAATAGCGAATAGCCATAAGCTTTGGGTATTTGCCGGTCTTGTAGCAATAAAATAGGCGGTAGGAAAACCAATCATAAAGCACAATAAAGTTGCGATGGCCGCTTGAGAAAATGAACGACCAAAAATCTCTAGGTATGCAGAGGTAAATTGCAACTCTTCAGTTAAAAAGTCTTCTTGAAATAAAAACTGTTTATAAGCATCTAATGAAAATACCCATTCCACACCACCGTATGTACCAGGTTGCAAAAAGGAATAAACAAATACAATGGAGATAGGGATCAGTAGAAAAAATCCAATCATAAACATTGAAGGAGAGATCAGGCCATAACGGACCTTCTCTTCTTTTGATAGGTTAACTATATTCAACATCCCTACCCCCTAATTAAACGAGCGGTAGATAAATCGAAGCTAATATTTACTTTGTCGCCCTGTTCAAACGTCTTTTTGGAGCTAGTGATATTTTGACTGCGGATTAGCAATTCACACCCGGTATTTAGTATCACAATATATTGTGTATCCGTCCCCATATAAATGCTTTGTTCGACAGTAGCTGTGAGTGGTGTTTCTCCAGTAAAAGGACTAATCGTAATACGTTCAGGTCTGATTGATAATTTTGCTGTTGGACCTAAAAATAGTCGATTAAAATAAGGAACTTCAATGACATCACTGTTCTGATGCTCTGTATCGCTAGCTTGAATAGTGACCTCAGCAGACTGTTCACCTTTACTTAATACATTTACGTTTAATAAATTTGTTTCACCAATAAAATCAGCCACAAACTCATTAACCGGCTCTTCATAAATCTCCGACGGCGTACCTAACTGCTGCAGGTGGCCTGCTGACATGACGGCAATGCGATCCGACATGGTTAATGCTTCTTCTTGGTCATGGGTTACAAAGACAAAGGTGATCCCTGTTTGTTGCTGAATTTTCTTTAATTCAAGTCGCATACTTTGACGTAACTTAAGATCCAATGCTGATAATGGTTCATCTAAAAGCAATAATTTTGGTCTAGGTGCTAAGGCTCTTGCCAAAGCAACGCGCTGTTGTTGACCGCCCGATAATTGATTCGGTTTACGGTCTGCAAACTTTTCAAGTTGCACTAGTGCTAACATTTCATCAGCACGTTTTACTCTTTCAGCTTTGGCAACACCTTGCATTTTTAAGCCAAACTGCACATTTTCATGCACGGTTAAATGTGGGAAAAGTGAGTAATGCTGAAACACAGTATTAATAGGACGTTTATTAGCTGGTAGGTTCTCTATTTTTTCATCAAACAGTTCAATGACACCTGTACTTGTTTGCTCAAATCCACCTAATAAGCGTAATAAAGTTGTTTTCCCACATCCTGAAGGGCCAAGCAGTGTAAAGAATTCACCCTCTTGAATATCAAAAGATATTTCATTGAGTGCCTGAAAGTCTTTAAACTGTTTGGTCACTGACTTAAGCGATATTGCAGTCGTCATAATAAGTTCCTTTTCAACTTTATTTAGTCATCAAACAAAAAACATAACCCGAATATTATGGAATTAATCATAAAACTTGTTAAAGGAGGGGTATATAACCCCAGTGTGGTATGGTTTAATAAACGTACTAAATTTAATTATTCGATTAGGTAACTAAATGCAACTAACCAACAACCTTCAAAGCAAGCAAGATAAAGCCTTAGGTGAACTTGTTCGTCATTTAGATACAGCAAACTTTCCTGAAGCTTTAAGTCATTTTGTTAGTAAAATTGTCACTTTCGATAACATGATCATTATCGCTTACCATAAAGATCACAATCCGGAAGAGTTATATCGAGAGAGCAACGATGATAGTGTTTATAATCAAGTAGATAGTTATTATGTCAAAGCAGCGTATTTACTAGATCCTTTCTATGAGGGGGTATTAGGCGGGATACAATCAGGTATTCATAGCATTTTTGATCTTGCACCTGACCAATTCAAACAAACAACTTACTTTAAACAATATTACAGTAACACCACTTTAGTAGATGAATTTGCATTGTTTTATGGCGTTGCTCATGAAACAACCTTAACTGTCTGTTTTGGTAGAGATGAGACAAGTGGCGTTCAATTTAGTAAAGGTGAGTTGAAGAGAATTAAATCCTACGAAACCATTTTATCTAGACTATGTGCTTTCCACTGGCGACAATATCAACCCAAAGAAGGAATAAATATTGTCCTGCAACCGGTCACTCAACGTCTAAGAGCTACCTTAAAAGAACAACATGGTATTGGATTAAGCCCAAGACAAGCGGAGGTGGCACTGTATATATTACAAGGGCATTCGTCTCTGTCGATATCATTGAACCTAAATATTAGTAAAGAGACTGTTAAAGTATTTCGTAAACAACTTTACGCAAAGTGTAATATCAGTTCACAGGCTGAATTATTTGCACTATTAATGCCCATTTTATCTTTGTTATAACTTAAAGCTGATTAAAAACTCGGTTAAATACGGCAGTGAGTAATTCGACTTTATTGGCTTCACGGGGTGTTTTTTTGGTCACCAAAGATAAATTAAATTGGTAGGTGATCTCATTAGGACGAATGATACGCATCTCACCTTTATTTAATTCTTCTTGTATATAACTTTGTGGCATAAACCCAATGTAACTTCCGGACATGATCATCGCTTTACGTGTATCAAATTGATATGACTTGGCCATTAGGTTTAACTTTTTCAATTGCTCACTACCAGAAGGCTCAATATCTACCCCAGGATGAATGGCAGCTACCTCGGCCAAATCAGTTTCACTAATCACGGTATCGACTTTATTAAAAAAAGGGTGATGTTTACTGCAACATAAATAAACAGCTTCATTAGTAATATGTTGGTAGGACAAGCCTTCTATTTGTTGATAACCAGGAAATAAACCAATATGCGCTTTATCTTTTAATAATGCTTTTTCGATATTAGCGATGGGTTCACTGTCTAATACTAGGTGTAAGCTAGGTGAATCTTGGTGAATTATTTTAATCACTTCGGATAATTTATTTTGCGTTGCTTGATTCAACTGGTCGGCACACAAGATAATTAGCTCACCACTTAATTCCTTGCTCAAGGACCCCACTAACAATGAAAAATCGTTCAACGAATCAAACAGGTTAATCACTGCCCGATAAACCGTATGGCCATCCTCAGTCAAAGCAAACCCGCCACGACCACGTAAACATAGCTTTAGTTTCATGCGCTCTTCAAGGTTGGACATGTGAATGCTAATAGTAGATCGCGTGATTCCCAGCGCAGATTCTGCAGCAGAAAATCCACCATTCTCCACCACAGAGACAAAGATCCGTAATAAGCGTAAATCATATTCTGCTATAGGTTTAGGAATTATCGACGACTTCTTCATAGTTTTATCCAGTTCAAACTTATTGTTTAAAGTTTTGTATTTAACTCTATTTAAAGTTGTTATTCAATAAGGTCATAAAGTTAGTCTAATAAATAAAATTAGTTACGAGTTCACACAGTTAAGTATTTTTAAACATAAATAAGCTGGAGATAACCATGAACGCACTACAAGATAAGCAATTACTCAAAACATTTTCCTACATCGATGGTAGCTGGCATAGCAGCGATTCATTCTTTAGCGTAACGAACCCTGCAACAGGTGAAGAAATTGCCAAAGTATTTAATGCCGGTATAGCCGATACAAAACTTGCTGTGAAAGCAGCTAAAAAAGCCTTAAAGAAATGGTCTGCAAAATCAGCCAATGAACGTTGCACTTTAATGCGTAATTGGTTCAACTTAATGATCCAACATCAAGATGACTTAGCTCATATTCTGACCTTAGAACAAGGTAAACCCATTGCTGAGGCAAAAGGTGAAATTGGCTATGGTGCCGCCTTCGTAGAATGGTTTGCTGAAGAAGGCAAACGCGTTTATGGGGATACAATCCCAGCTCCATCAGGTGACAAGCGTATTGTTGTAGTTAAGCAACCAGTCGGTGTTGTAGCGTCTATTACGCCTTGGAACTTCCCTAATGCAATGATTGCACGTAAAGCAGCGGCAGCATTAGCGGCAGGTTGTACTTTTGTGGTGCGCCCTGCTGCATTAACACCACTTTCTGCATTAGCCATGGCTGAATTAGCAGAGCGCGCTGGTATCCCTGCTGGTGTATTCAATGTTGTAGCTGGTGATGACTCTCGAGGCATGGGTAAAGTATTAACGCAACACCCTGATATTGCTAAATTTACTTTCACTGGTTCAACAGCTGTAGGTAAGACTCTCATCGAACAATGTGCTTCGACGGTAAAAAAAGTATCTATGGAATTAGGGGGTAACGCACCTTTTATCGTATTTGATGATGCTGATATTGATGCAGCAGTGCAAGGAGCAATGGCGTCTAAGTACCGTAATGCAGGTCAAACCTGTGTTTGTACTAACCGAATTTTTGTCCAGAGAGCTGTACTTGAAGAGTTTACTGACAAATTCAAAAAAGCCGTTGCTAGTCTAAATATTGGCGATGGTTTAACTGAAGGTGTTGAAATTGGTCCAATGATTTCTGAAGATGCCGTTAATGGCGTGGATAAATTAGTCACTGATTCGGTGGCTTTAGGCGCCAACGTTTTATTAGGTGGTCAACGAGATAACGCAGGGAATAACTTTTACCAACCTACCATTTTAACGAATGTGACCAATCAAATGCCCGTGGCTAGCGAAGAAATTTTCGGTCCTGTATCACCTATCATTGCATTTGAAGATGAAGAACAAGTATTAGCCATGGCAAACGACTGTGAAGTGGGATTAGCCGCTTACTTCTATTCTCGTGATATTGGCAGGGTATGGCGCGTATCAGAAGGCTTAGAATACGGCATGGTGGGTATTAATGAAGCCATGATTTCTAATGCTGCAGCACCATTTGGTGGTATTAAACAATCAGGAAGTGGTCGTGAAGGTTCAAAATATGGTTTAGATGATTACCTAGAAATTAAATATTTATGTATGGGTGGTTTAGATAAATAAGCTCAGCAAACTCACTAACAATAAAACCATAAATAGCCAAACTATGTATCTATCAGGAAGATGAACATGACAAACAGCAGTTTACAAAATAGAAAAGCAGAAGCCTTTGCACGTGGCCAAGGTAATATTTATCCAGTATATGTTGAGCATGCAAAAAATGCTGAACTATGGGATGTGGAAGGTAAACGTTACATCGACTTTGGGACCGGCATTGCGGTGTGTAACACCGGCCATAGCCATCCTAAAATTGTGGAAGCAGCGAAACAACAAATAGATAAATTTAGCCACACCTGTGTGATGGTTAATCCATATGAAGTTGCTGTGACTTTAGCAGAAAAATTAACTGCAGCAGCACCTGGTAATTCGCCAAAGAAAGCCATCTTTGTCACCACAGGTGCAGAAGCAGTAGAAAACTGTGTAAAAATTGCACGTGCGCATACTGGTCGTCGCGGTGTGATTGCGTTTAATGGTGGTTTCCATGGTCGTACTAATTTAACCATGGCATTAACTGGTAAAGTCACTCCCTACAAAAACTTATTTGGTCCGTTTCCTTCGGATATTTTTCACGCCCCATTTCCAATGGAGCGTCATGATGTATCGGTAAAAGACTCGCTTAAAGCATTAAACAACTTGTTTAAAGTAGATATCTGCCCTACTGATGTCGCCGCTATCATTGTGGAGCCAGTTCAAGGTGAAGGTGGTTTTTACGCTGCACCACCTGAGTTTCTTCAAGCATTACGTGAACTTTGTGACCAACACGGGATCATGCTGATTGCCGATGAAATTCAATCTGGCTTTGGTCGTACTGGTAAAATGTTTGCCTTTGAATATTCAGGTGTTGAACCTGATTTAATGACAATGGCAAAAGGGATTGCAGGTGGTTTCCCAATTTCAGCGGTTGTTGGTAAAAGCGAGATAATGGATGCACCACTACCTGGTGGTTTAGGTGGCACTTATGGTGGTTCTCCAGTAGCTTGTGCAGCGGCATTAGCCGTTTTAGAAGTCATCGAAGAAGAAAATCTAATTCAACGCTCTGTTGAGATAGGTCATTTATTTAATCAACGTTTAAGCCAGTTACAACAACAGTATCCTGAAGTTATCCTAGAGGTTAGAAATCAAGGCGCAATGATAGCCCTTGAGTTTGTTAAAAATGGTGATGCTGAGCAACCAAACACCGCATTAACTCAGGCTATTATTGCTAATGCTGCTGAACACGGTTTAGTACTGCTTGCTTGTGGTTTTTACGGCAATGTTATCCGTTTCCTACCTGCATTAACTATTTCCGATGAGATTATTAATGAAGGTTTAGATAACTTTACAACACTATTTAATAGCGTTGTTGATAAGAATAGTTAGTTAAATCATTACCTTTCCTAAACCTATCCGCCAAAATGGCTGATAGGTTTTATAGAAAAGAGTGATTATATAAACAAAAAAATCCCCGCTAATGCAACATTAACGGGGATTTTTATTAGTAACAGCTTAAATGACTATTAACTTAAATCAATCCAAGTTGTTTTCATTTCAGTATATTTATCAATAGAATGCAATGATTTATCACGTGCATTACCAGACTGTTTTACGCCACCAAAAGGGGTTGTCGAATCACTGCCTGCCCAGTTGTTTATCCATACCATACCCGCTTGTAACTCACGTGCTGTTTTATGTGCTTTCTTTAAATTATCAGTCCAGATACCAGCTGCTAAACCGTATTTACTGTCATTTGCTAACTGAATAGCTTCTTCCCACGTTGTAAACGTATTAACAGCAACAACAGGACCAAATATTTCATTCTCAACAATGCTCATATTTTGTTGGGTATCGGTAAAGATAGTCGGTTGTACAAAACAGCCTTGACCATCAACTGTGGTTTGGTTACCGCCATATAACAAATTAGCCCCCTCACTAACACCTGATTCAATAAAGCTTATAATATTATTGAGGTGTTGTTGATCAACAATCGCTCCCATATTCGTGTCAGGATTAAGCGGGTCACCAGGAATAAAGTTTTTCGCTTGTTCGACTAATAACCCCATAAATTTATCTTTAATGGATTCCTCAATCAACAATCGAGATGTAGCAATACATACTTCACCTTGATTGGAGAAGATACCAAAGGCCGCAGAAAATGCCGCCGCCTCTAAATCTTCACAATCAGCAAAAATGATACAAGGTGATTTACCACCTGCTTCAAGCCAAGTTCGTTTTAAGTTTGACTCACCAGCATATCCCATTAACTGACCTGCAACCTTAGTCGACCCAGTAAAAGTAATCACATCAACTTCATTATGTAATGCTAGCGCTTTCCCCACCGTATGGCCAAAACCAGGTAGCACGTTAAACACGCCATCTGGAATGCCAGCTTCCTTTGCTAAGGTTGCTAAAAACAACGCACTTAGAGGGGATTTTTCAGAAGGTTTTAGGATCACACTATTACCCGCTGCTAATGCTGGGGCAATTTTCCAACTAGCCATCATAAGTGGATAGTTCCAAGGAACAATCGCAGCGACAACACCAATCGGCTCATGAGTCATTAATGCCATACTGTTAGTGTTAGTGGGTGATATTTCGCCATAGACTTTATCAATGGCTTCGGCTGTCCAACGGAATGTTTCTATTGTATTAGGTATATCAAAACCAACACAGTCTGCAATAGGCTTGCCCATATCCAAAGTATCGATTAATGATAAGGTCTCAGCGTGTTGCTCAATTAAATCAGCAAATTTTAATAATGTCTTTTTACGCTCTAAAGCGGGCTTTCTAGACCATGAACCAGATTCAAATACCTGTTTTGCTACTGCTACCGCTATCTCTGCATCTTCACTATCACAACTTGCAACCTCTGCAAGGACTTCGCCCGTTGCAGGATTAATAGAAGAGAATGTTTCCCCAGATTGTGCGACAACAAAAGCACCATTTATAAAAGCATTAGTATTAAATTCAATTGAGTTGGCCATCTCTTGCCATTGTGAATAACTTTTCATTACATACTCCATGTTAGATGTGTATTTTATTTGGACACCAACTCAAAGCATTGAACTCTTTGCGTTGGTAATAAATAGTTGCTTATTGACTCGAATAAGACGGTGTTATACCAATTGTATTAAATAACTGATCTAAATTTTGCGCCGGAAAAATGGCTTAGTTTGAGGCGTAAGTTGATGTAAATGGTTGTTCCCTATACGAAACTTACAACGAAAAAATAAGTTGTTTTAACAAGTAAAATAGATCAGTTACTTACTATGATTGGTATAA
>NZ_QOCB01000106.1:1709-1908 GCF_003318165.1 Psychromonas sp. B3M02 | reverse complement strand
AGACATAGTAATCGCAGGCGGCACTATGGTTTGCACCCAAATTCGCATAAAGCGATTGATCTCTTTTCGCCAAATACTGTTAACAGCAATCACATATTGATTATTTAGCATCGATAACTCCATTCTTTACTAGCTCTAAGAATAACTCTTCTAGGCGGTTAGATTTATTTCTTAAACTTTTAACTTCAACATCATGCTC
>NZ_QOCB01000106.1:1029-1352 GCF_003318165.1 Psychromonas sp. B3M02 | reverse complement strand
CAAATACTTGATTAAGTGATTGTGACTTTGGCAGCTCTAACTCTAAGGTACTGTCATCAATAGCCGTTAAAGTAAATTCATTACTGGTAGGCAATTGACTAAAATGTTCAACATCCAAGATAAAGGTTTCATTATCTAATCGACTCAATAACTCTTTCATACTGGTATTAATCACTAATTCACCTTGATTAATAATACCGATATTTCTACATAAGTTTTCAGCTTCTTCTAAATAATGAGTCGTTAGAATGATCGTTACACCTTGTTGATTTAATTCAGTTAAAAACGTCCACATTGAACGTCTTAACTCAATATCAACACCT
>NZ_QOCB01000106.1:0-758 GCF_003318165.1 Psychromonas sp. B3M02 | reverse complement strand
TTAACTCAATATCAACACCTGCTGTCGGTTCATCTAAAATCAATAATTTAGGTTGATGCATTAAGGCGCGCGCGATCATTAGGCGGCGTTTCATGCCACCAGATAACTCACGTGCAGGCTCATTACGTTTACCCCATAAATCTAGCTGCTTTAAATACTTTTCAGCCCTTACAAAGGCTTCTTTACGCGGCGTCCCATAATAACCAGCTTGGTTAACTAATATTTGTAAAGGCGGCTCAAATTGATTGAAGTTAAACTCTTGAGGAACTAAACCGATTTGGCTTTTAGCTAGTTCAAGTTGAGTATCGATGTCATAGCCAAAAATACTTACCTTGCCTGAGCTTTTATTTACTAACGAAGAGATAATACCGATAGTCGATGACTTACCAGCCCCATTTGGTCCCAATAAAGCATAAAAATCACCTTCTTTGACCAGTAAAGAAATTCCTTTTAAAGCTGTAACACCACCTTTGTAGGTTTTCGTTATATTGTGAAGTTCAATTGCATTCATAACAATAAAGCCTTAATAATCATTCACTCAAGTTATAAAATATAAGAAATCTACTTGAATAAACACAGTAAAAAATAAAGCCTGAATTGTAACATAAACTTGCCCTCTACTAAGTGATTCTTCAGGGTAAACTAATAAACAATTACTGACAGTAAAATAACAAAGGTAATAGTACATATTGTGTAAGATTAAGGTACTGATCGAATTAGGCAACAGCAATTAAGCACAGCTTAATATTAGGGGCGCT
>NZ_QOCB01000056.1 GCF_003318165.1 Psychromonas sp. B3M02 | reverse complement strand
AGTGAACAGCGGTCAAGAGTTACCAGCGTTTACACTGATTCCGAATGATGGCACCACTGATGGCGATACCGTAACGGTTGATCCAAGTGTTGAGACTGTTAACGACGCCCCTGAAATTATTAACCTAGTCAGCAACGACTTTACTGAAGATGATGGCAGTGCCATTGAAGGCGCGACAGTTGCTACCTTCGAGACCTTCGATGAAGATGGCGATGAGGTGACGGTCACCTTAAGCGATACCGTGAACTATGCATTAGTCGATGGCACGGTTGTGTTAACCCAAGCGGGTGCAGACTTGGTCAACAGCGGTCAAGAATTACCTGCATTTACACTTATTCCAAACGATGGCACGGTAGATGGTGACGCGGTGAGCGTTGATCCAAGTGTCACCACAGTAAACGATGCCCCTGAAATCATTAACCTAGTCAGCAACGACTTTACTGAAGATGACGGTAGTGCCGTTGAAGGCGCGACTGTTGCTACCTTCGAGACCTTCGATGAAGATGGCGATGAGGTGACGGTGACCTTAAGCGATACGGTGAACTACGCATTAGTTGATGGCACGGTGGTATTAACCCAAGCCGGTGCTGACCTAGTGAACAGCGGTCAAGAGCTACCAGTATTTACATTGGTTCCAAACGATGGCACCACTAACGGTGAGACGGTAAGCGTTGAGCCAAGTGTCACCACAGTAAACGACGCCCCAGAAATTATTAACCTAGTGAGCAACGACTTTACCGAAGATGATGGCAGTGCCGTTGAAGGCGCGACTGTTGCTACCTTCGAGACCTTCGATGAAGATGGCGATGATGTGACGGTGACCTTAAGCGATACGGTGAACTATGCATTAGTTGATGGCACGGTGGTGTTAACCCAAGCCGGTGCTGACCTAGTGAACAGCGGTCAAGAGCTACCAGTATTTACATTGGTTCCAAACGATGGCACCACTAACGGTGAGACGGTAAGCGTTGAGCCAAGTGTCACCACAGTAAACGACGCCCCAGAAATTATTAACCTAGTGAGCAACGACTTCACCGAAGATGACGGCAGTGCCGTTGAAGGTGCGACCGTTGCTACCTTCGAGACCTTCGATGAAGATGGCGATGAGGTGACGGTGACCTTAAGCGATACGGTGTACTACGCCTAAG
>NZ_QOCB01000124.1 GCF_003318165.1 Psychromonas sp. B3M02 | reverse complement strand
TTGATCCAAGTGTTGAGACTGTTAACGATGCCCCAGAAATTATTAACCTAGCGAGCAACGACTTCACCGAAGATGACGGCAGTGCCGTTGAAGGCGCGACTGTTGCTACCTTCGAGACCTTCGATGAAGATGGCGATGAGGTCACCGTGACCTTAAGCGATACGGTGAACTACGCATTAGTTGATGGCACGGTGGTATTAACCCAAGCCGGTGCAGACTTGGTGAACAGTGGACAAGATCTACCAGCATTCACCTTGATTCCAAACGATGGCACGGTAGATGGTGACGCGGTGAGCGTTGATCCAAGTGTCACCACAGTAAACGACGCCCCTGAAATCATTAACCTAGTGAGCAACGACTTTACCGAAGATGACGGCAGTGCCGTTGAAGGCGCGACCGTTGCAACCTTCGACACCTTCGATGAAGATGGCGATGAGGTGACGGTGACCTTAAGCGATACGGTGAACTACGCATTGGTTGATGGCACGGTTGTGTTAACCCAAGCCGGTGCTGACCTAGTGAACAGCGGTCAAGAGTTACCAGCATTTACACTGATCCCAAATGATGGCACCACTGATGGTGATACCGTAACGGTTGATCCAAGTGTTGAGACTGTTAATGATGCCCCTGAAATTATTAACCTAGTGAGCAACGACTTCACCGAAGATGACGGCAGTGCCGTTGAAGGCGCGACTGTTGCTACCTTCGACACCTTCGATGAAGATGGCGATGAGGTGACGGTGACCTTAAGCGATACCGTGAACTACGCATTGGTTGATGGCACGGTTGTCCTTACACAAGCCGGTGCTGACCTAGTGAACAGCGGTCAGGAATTACCGGCGTTTACACTGATCCCAAATGATGGCAGCACAGATGGTGACGCGGTGAGCGTTGATCCAAGTGTTGAGACTGTTAACGATGCCCCTGAAATTATTAACCTAGTGAGCAACGACTTTACCGAAGATGACGGCAGTGCCGTTGAAGGTGCGACCGTTGCTACCTTCGAGACCTTCGATGAAGATGGCGATGATGTGACGGTGACCTTAAGCGATACGGTGAACTATGCATTGGTTGATGGCACGGTGGTGTTAACCCAGGCCGGTGCTGACCTAGTGAACAGTGGTCAAGAGCTGCCTGCCTTCACCTTGGTTCCAAATGATGGCTCCACTGATGGCGAAACAGTTTCTGTTGACCCAAGTGTTGAGACTGTTAACGACGCCCCTGAAATCATTAACCTAGTCAGCAACGACTTTACCGAAGATGATGGCAGTGCCGTTGAAGGTGCGATTGTTGCTACCTTCGAGACCTTCGATGAAGATGGCGATGATGTGACGGTGACCTTAAGCGATACCGTGAACTATGCATTAGTTGATGGCACGGTTGTGCTCACACAAGCGGGTGCTGACCTAGTGAACAGTGGACAAGATCTACCAGCATTTACACTGATTCCGAATGATGGCACCACTGATGGTGATACCGTAACGGTTGATCCAAGTGTTGAGACTGTTAATGACGCCCCTGAAA
>NZ_QOCB01000011.1 GCF_003318165.1 Psychromonas sp. B3M02 | reverse complement strand
CTGATCTAAATTTTGCGCCGGAAAAATGGCTTAGTTTGAGGCGTAAGTTGATGTAAATGGTTGTTCCCTATACGAAACTTACAACGAAAAATAAGTTGTTTTAACAAGTAAAATAGAGCAGTTACTTACTATGATTGGTATTATGTTTTAACCTCACTCTAACCCCTCTCAGTCTTCGTATGTGAAATATCGTACGCACATTTAATATAATTGCTATGATTAGAAGGTTAAAACGAATGCGTGAATACGCGGCTAAACACTATTAAGAGTGTTGTAGGGATGTGTTTTATGAAGCTATTATATCAAATAAGTGATCTAAATTTTACGTATGAAAAATGGCTTAGTTTAAGGCGTAAATTGAGCCTATCTATGATTAACTTCGTTAATCATCTGTCGGAGAATGAACGAAAAATATTCATTCTTTAATGGCTATTCCCTTCACGAAATTTACTACAAAGAAATAAGTTATTTTAACAAGTAAAATAGATCAGTTAATTATTATGATTGGTATTATGTCTATGCATCAAAATTTTTGTAAAAAAAAGAGTATATTGTCTGAAAATATACTCTTAACCTTTGTCAAATAACAAAATTCAGATTTTGATTCGTTTGTTATATTTAGACTGAAAGTGTTTAGGCTGACAGTGTTTAGATTGTTAAATCAGCTTCTACGCTATTAACTTTAAGGCGTGCTAATGCTAAGTTAGCAATTGATTTACTTAGCACTAAATAAATAAATAAGTCAGTATTTGATTTTAGAGGGCAAATGATATGATACTGTTTGTTTAGTGTAATTAATATATCATCAATTTCGTCATCAAGTTTTAATTCTTGTATTGCTCTTTTCTTTGCAGATACTACTTCAGTATTAACCGCAGCAGCCATATCTAGGTCTATGCTATCACCTAACTTACCAAGAACCATACCTGAACTACTGTCCACGATACACGCTGCAACAGCACCATTGATTTCTAATAATTGTGTTAAAGCTTTTTCAATATTTGCCATTTTTATAACCTTTCCTTAGTTTAATTGACTATCATTTAGAATTTTTTGAATAAGTTTACAACATTGTTTTGCCGATAAAAGTAACTCTCCAAGGAGCTTTTTATCTTCTGAAATAAACGTCATAACAACTGTAGTTGTTTCGGCCTGTATTGTACACCAAATTATTTTCTTTAAATTACTTTCAAGTATTAACATATCGCAGCCATGGCCGGAAATTTCATGTGAAATAGACTTGGCTAGTGAATGGATTGAGCCACTCATCGCTGCTAGTTTTTCCTGCGAATTATCATTAAATTTAGAAGAGGCAATACAAAAACCATCTGGTGTAGAAATCACAGCAGAACTGATCTGTGGTGTATTGTTAATAAAGTCTTGTAAAACGGAGTTAATCTTTTGTACTTTATTAACACCAAAAAATTTTTCAACTAAAAGCATTGTAGTCATTCTCCTAGAGTATATTGAGATTCACAAAGACTAATTAAACCGTCTAATAAAACTAGTACGTCTTCTTTTTCTCGTACATCAACAGTAAATACAGGTATAGAGAGACCTTTTGATTTAAGGTGCTGATGATAAGAGAGAACATCTACTTCGTCATTCAGGTCGCTTTTAGTAATGCCTATTATTGCTTTAGACTGATTAATCAAGTTAGCAAAACCTTCTAAATAGATATCTAAACTTGCGAGGGGATCTGATACCGAGTTATCAATTAAAATGATAACACCTAACGAACCATCAGAAATAACTGACCACATAAAGCTTAATCGTTGCTGCCCTGGTGTACCATAAAGTAACAGTTTAGATTTATCACTTAATGTTAACGTACCAAAGTCCATTGCCATGGTAGTTAATTCTTTATCGTTCTGTTCTGTATCGTTATTGGTCACTTCCGTTGAAACGGGTTCTATTTCACTAATTGATTTAATTGCAGTGGTTTTTCCTGACCCCATTGATCCAGCAAAAATAATTTTCTCTGTTAATTGTGTCATTACTATATCCCTAAAGATGAACGAATGCGTTTGAAAAGTTGTAATCGATTATTTGTCTCTGGTTTCTCATTTATAACTGCCGATTGTTCTTTAGTATGTGTAGTCGTTAATAAACCAGTTGCAGATAACTCATCAATGAATAGTAGTAATCTTGGCTTTTGAGTTGGCCCTCCCAAAAAGTGTTCCATTTGCTTAAAAGACATCTGTTGAGCCATTAATCTTGTTGCTAGCGGGATAATTTTGTCACCTTTAGTTAGATTATTAAAATCAGGCCAAGCAGATAATTTATAATATAGATCTTGTTCTGGTTTTGCTGCTGGCTCTTCTTTTTTTGGCTCTTCTTCAAAAATAATACTTTCAATAGATTGCTCATCTTCTAAAGGCGAAGGATCTAGAACAAATGATGGAATACTTTCCTTTTGGGGCGTATCAGAGAGCTTTCTTATCTCTTCTTGATAAGAGTCTGATAATCGCGTTATCTCCTCTTGGTGGGAGGCTGATAATCTTGTTATCTCTTCCTGATGAGCTGCAGCTATCTTGGTTAGCTCTTTCTGGTTATCTTCTTTAAATTTTCTAACAGACTGAACAACAGACTTTTCATTTTCTCGTTTTTGAATTAATTGTTTTTCTAGATTGCTAATGGATAATCTTTGTTTATCAATTACCTGTTGGCAAGCCTCAAGCTCAGATAATAATATGTTTTCAATTTCCAGTGATAGCGAAATTTGCATCTCATTTGAGGAGTCAACTAAGTTTTTTACAGCTGTTAAAACATCCTCATTTTGCAGTGACAAAGCTTGATCTGCTTTTTTACTGTCACTTATTCTTTTACGATATTCTCGTAAAACAGCTGTTTTTTCTTCAGGCGTATTCTTAAGAAGAATTGAAAGATACAAATCACTGTGATTTCCATTTGTTATTTCTTCGTGTGTTAAGTCCATTTTACATCCAACCTCAGCTACAGCTTAAATTAAGTGATATTATTCAATTTCATTATGATTTATATATGAGCAAATATAAAGAATAAATATAATTAGTTATGTTTATTTTAGTGATTATTTGATCACTTGTTTAATGCGATATCTGCCGATTTTAGGTCGGTTTTTTCTAAAATTAAAAAACGATTTACATATTTTATTAAATAGTGAGACATAGTCGCTCAAAGCTTATTGCTTCTTTTGACGATCTTGTTGATTATCTCGAGCATAATAATAAAAAAAGGTGGCAAGTAAAACGTATCACCATGAATTTATTCATCTATCACTATTCTGATTTTCAATAATAGTTGATTATTACGTAAAATGTGTAAAGCAATCATATTATTACCATCTATTTTACTCATTCATAGAAAAATACGATTTACGCATTGAGCTAATCCATGAACTAAGCCATCTTCTCTCAGCGGCATTTAGTCGACATCTTTTATTTTGAATTGTGTTAATAAGTCATTATTTAAAAGGATAAGAAGCGGGAGAATGTTTGCAAGAATAAAAAGTAAAGTAGGGTATTTAATGAGGTTGGTCTTTCCTAAAAATAATTCCTTAAAGCCTAATACAGATACTATATTAGGCTTTAAGGGATTTATGTTCAGTAACTCTTTAAGATGTAATCGAGCCGCTTATAAACTTTCAGTAAATGTACGTGTTAATACATCTTGTTGTTGCTCAGGTGTTAATGAATTAAAGCGTACTGCGTAACCTGATACACGAATGGTTAATTGCGGGTATTTTTCAGGGTGTTTAATCGCATCTTCTAATGTTTCACGGCGCAATACATTCACGTTTAAGTGTTGACCACCTTCCTGCGCAACTGGGGCTTCAATCGCTACTTCTTTGTATTGTATATCACCTAGTTCAGCTAAAGAGATGATTTGATCTTCAGCGTAAGCATTATCTTTTACACATAAGCAACGAGCCTGTGCATTTTCTTGATCTAATAACCAGAATGAGTTTAATAATGCTGCGTTATCTGATTGTGTAATTTGAATACCTAAAGCCATAATATTTCCCTTAATTTTGTTTAATGAACATGGCAGTTAATATTTGCCATTTAAACTGCCGATTAATTAATCTATTAATGATTATAGGGCTGGATTTATTGGATGTACAACACTATTCACCTACTTTATTTATGGTTTATTTGGGTGCTAATTGAGCCATATCAAAGAAGTTTAGTAACTGGTTGTTTTTTATAAATAATTCATGTTGTTTAAATGTAAAAAAATAAACATAATATTTAACAATAGCTTATATGTTATATTAATAATTAGTCATGGGTTAATAGTAGGTAATTATGTCTTGGTCAGAATTTATAATCGCACAGCAACAACTCCCTTATTTTCAAAAACTGCAACAGTTTATCGATAGTGAAGTCAATGCAGGAAAAACTATCTACCCAGTGGAAAAAGATCGTTTTAATGCCTTTGCATTAACCGAATTAGACAAGCTTAAAGTGGTTATTTTAGGACAAGATCCCTATCACGGATCTGGACAAGCACATGGTTTGAGTTTTTCGGTTCAGCCTGGTGTTGCTATTCCACCTTCATTGCGCAATATTTACAAAGAGCTAGCAGATGATTTGGCTTGGGATACATTACCAAGTAATGGTAATTTGAGCCATTGGGCGAGACAAGGTGTATTGTTATTGAATGCGGTATTAACGGTAGAAGCATCCAACGCAGGTAGCCATGCTAAACAAGGTTGGGAGCAGTTTACTGATAATGTGATCGAACATATTAATGAGCAAACTGAAGGAGTGGTTTTTTTATTATGGGGAAGTTATGCGATCAAGAAATCTAGCTTAATCAATCAACAGAAACACCATATTTTGCGTGCAGTACACCCATCTCCTTTATCTGCCTATCGTGGTTTTTTTGGCTGTAAGCACTTTTCAAAAACCAATCAACTACTCGCAGAGCAAGGAAAAGCGCCAATTAAGTGGTAAATATGTTGTTTGTTTTTTAATCGGTTATTTATTGATATGGCGCAGGAGTTATTCGAATAGAGTTGTTTATCATCTATTAATACATTTATTGATAGGTGAAATAACATGATAAATCGAATCCATAAAGATCATATTAATATTATGCAGTTATTAAAGGTGATTGAGAATAAAATTGCGTTGTTAAGAATTGACGGCAATATTGATTTTCGGTTATTAAAATCGATTACCGATTATCTTAAAAGTTATGCAGATAAATACCATCACCCTATGGAAGACCTGATCTATGCTTATTACTTAAAATACAGGGTAGTGTCAGATCAAGTAGCGAATCGTTTGGAAGAAGAGCACCAGCAATTAAGTGAATTGACCAAAGAGCTAGATGATATGTTAAGTATGATTTTACTGGATGCGATTATTCCTAAACATATCTTTATTGAAAAACTCGAAACCTTTGTTAGTAAGCAAAAACAACATTTAAGTTATGAGGAGTTGTCTATATTACCTGCTATTCAGGCTAGCCTTACTCCTGATGATTGGGCTCATTTAAGCTTACAATGGAAGCAAAAAGAGTATCAAGATCCATTGTTTGGCGATAGCATTAGTGACCGTTTTAAAACCCTTGCTGAATACATTAATCAAGTTTAATACTACTTATATCATCTCAACCATGTTGTTCTTTGATAGAGGCTGATTAAATTGATTAATCGGCCTTTAAAAAGCTTCCCTTTTTTAAAAAAAGTGGCACTATGCGCGTCCACTCCTTATTGCGATAAAAAGAGATCCTTTTATTCTCTCCAATCAAAGACGCAGTGTTGTTAGCTAAATAGCTTTTAATCAACAATACGCTTTAGCTAGTATTTATTTTATTCATTTATTTAATAAGGGCACCGCTTTGCTAGCGCTAAAAAATGTCAGCCAGTTTTCTGAAAATAACTTTAATGATGATTCTTTATTTGCATTAATTGCTCAGGGAATTGAAAGCAATGGCTATAGTATTTTACCAACTGCATTGCCTGAAGCATTAACCGAAACCTTGTTTACTCACCAACAATTGATGGAAGCAGATAAATTTAAAAATGCTGGTATAGGCCGTGGTAAAGAGTATTTAAAAAATGAGTTTGTGAGAACCGATGCTATCAGTTGGATCACAGGTGAAACCGAGGCTGGAGCCGATTGGTTAAATTGGGTCGCAGGTTTACAAAGTTATTTAAATCGTCGTTTGTTTTTAGGCTTATTTTCATTTGAAAGCCACTTTGCTCATTACAGCCCTGGCGACTATTACAAGCGTCATTATGATGCTTTTAAAGGTGAGTCAAATCGTGTTTTATCATTGATTGTTTACTTTAATAGTAACTGGTTAGCAAGTGATGGTGGTGAGTTAGTGTTATATCAGGATCAGCAGGATCAAGTCGGCACAAAAGTTGTACCATTAATGGGGACGATTGTGGCTTTTTTAAGTGAAGAGTTTCCACATGAAGTGTTAGCGGCAAACCGCGATCGTTATTCAATTGCAGGTTGGTTTAGGGTAAATACCTCGGTGACTGACCGGGTTGATCCTCCGCGCTAATGGTTTGTAGTTGTTTAAAAAGAAGTCAGCCTAAATCGCTGACTTCTAATTCAATAGTAACGAGCGTTTTAAGCTAATTTTTTTAACTCATCAATAATATCTTCTGGCTCAGAGCGAACACGGTAATCCACATCGACAAAACGCCATACTGCAGTACCTGCTTTATCTAATATATAGGTAGCAGGGATAGGCATAATATTGGCATTACCATTATTAATTTTCTCAATGTCTAGATTACGGTCAACTTTCATGTGATCTAATACAAAATCAGGCACTTTCCAAGCCACTCCAAACTGCGCTGCGACATCTGCATTTTGATCCGATAACACTTCAAAGCTCATTTCACTAATTTCATTTTTAGTCAGAGAGTCGTCAGGAACTTCAGGACTAATTGCAATTAATTGTGCTCCCAGGCCATGAATCTCTTCTAAACGTGACTGTAAGGCTCTTAATTGTAGGTTACAGTAAGGGCACCAGCTACCACGGTAGAAAGTGACAATGACAGGACCTTTTGCTAATAAGTCATCTAATGATGTTAATTTACCCTGTTGATTTGGTAAGGTGAAACTCGGTGCTTTGTCACCTAGTTTCAGTGCATTGCTACCTTCTTTGAATGATTTAGCTTCTTGGATCACGTCATCAATCCCTTTCATAAATTCAGGATTGCCTTTACGGCCTGCTGCAATTTTTGCTTCAGTTTGTTCTCTTAATGTTGTCATCTTTTTTCCTAATCAGCTGATCAAAGTCTAGGCGGAGTTCTTTTATTTAACGCATTGGAAAATAAAAGAACAAGTGTTCAATAACCTATCAGGAAGTATTATAAAAAACAATGTTACTATTGTTTCAATCTCATCAATCAATTTATTTTACTTGTAAAAATAGATGGTTATCTGAACACAACATTGCGTCATTTTTTAATATAACTAGTATGACGACTTAAGGATTAAATATGTCATTGGAGTCAGCGGTTACATTTTTTATTGCTATTTTTATTTTTGGAATTACACCGGGGCCGGGTATTTTTGCGGTATTAGCAAGATCAATGGTGAATGGACCTAAAAGCACAGTGACATTAATTTTAGGTATGATAGGCAGTGATGTGCTTTATCTTATTTTAGCCTGTTTAGGACTGGCGACTATTGCTAATAATTGGTCTGAAGTATTTATAGCGATTCGTTATATTGGTGCCAGCTACCTTATTTACCTTGGTTATAAAATGTTTCGCGTTCTTCCCGCATCACAGGAAGGTCTCAAAAGCGAAGCTGGGAGTGCTAAGCAAGTAGGCGAAGTGGCTAGTTTTGTTCAAGGCTTTTTGATCTCTATTTCCAATCCTAAAGTGATCTTGTTTTATATTTCATTTTTGCCAACTTTTATCGATTTAAATGCACTGACTTCATCGGATATTGTATTAGTGTCAGTACTTTCTGCTTTTGCGTTGTTTACCGGTTTAATGATGATTTCGGTGGGAGCTAGTCGTATGGTAGTGCTGTTAAAAACACCAAGCGCACAGCAAAGGTTAAATCAAGTAGCTGGTGGTATTATGATTTTGGCTGGTTTATATCTAGCCCTAAGGTAAGCTGATATAAGTAATGGAGGCACATTTATGTGATGCCTCCATTATGGGTTACTTCTCCATTAACAGCTTCACTGCTAAACCAATCATAACCACGCCTGTTAAACGTTCCATGATAAGTTGTGTTTTCCCCCCATCGAAGCGTTTCTTCGCCACTACAATCATACGGCTAATAAAAGCTTGCCAACATAGTGCAATCACAAAATGAATGGTTGCCATTAATAAAGATTGCATGAAAGCTGAATATTCTGGGTTAATAAATTGCGGTAAAAATGCTAGGTAAAATATAGCTGTTTTGGGATTTAATGCGTTCGACAATAACCCTTCACGGAAGCTTCTAGTGGCTTTAAAACGCCCTTGACTACCAAGCTTTTCTGGATCTTTTGCAGAAGCAAAGAAGCTGTGTCTTAACCCTTGAATACCTAAATACAAGATATATAGGGCACCAATCATTTTCACGGCTTGGAATAGTTGCGGTGATTGTGAAAGTATTAATGAGATACCAACGGCAGATAAGGTCGCGTGGAAGAATAAACCAAAACAGATCCCAACATTAGTCACAAAGCCATCCTTTTCACCTCCTCGAGAGGTATTACGAATGACTAATGCAGTGTCCAGTCCTGGGGTTAGCGTTAAAATGGTAATAGCGATCAGAAAAGCTTCAATATGTAAGATAGGCATTGGCGGTCCATTTTCTAAATGATCAAAAAATTGCAATAATATGCAGCGTCCTTTTATACCAATTGTATTAAATAACTGATCTAAATTTTGCGCCGGAAAAATGGCTTAGTTTGAGGCGTAAGTTGATGTAAATGGTTGTTCCCTATACGAAACTTACAACGAAAAAATAAGTTGTTTTAACAAGTAAAATAGATCAGTTACTTACTATGATTGGTATTAATTGCTGGTAGGCAACGGTTTAATATAAAACTGAATATCAGGTAGGTCAATATAATACCAAATCAGGCTTAAAAATAAGCTAGGGGGAAGAAGAGATAAATAACAGATACTTAAATAAAAATGAGAAATGTACTTAAGTATCTGTGATGCATTCAGGAAATAAAATACTGTTGTTATTGCCAGTAACTTTCCATCCAGCTTTCGAGAATTAACGCGGCGGATACGCTATCCACTTTGCCTTTTTCTAAGGCTTTATATCCGCCTCGCTCAAATATAAATTCTTTCGCACTGGCAGTGGTTAAACGCTCATCTTGAAATGCTACCTTTGCGCCAAATCGTCCAGCTATGCGGTTACCAAATTTCTTAGCTCTTTGCGTAATAGGTTGTTCTGTGCCATCCATGTTTAAGGGTAAACCAACAACAATTAGGTCTGGATTCCACTCTTTAATTACCTTTTCTACGGTTTCCCAGCTAGGAATACCATCATTGGCTTTGATCGCGGCAAGTGGTTGTGCCGTGGCGGTGATCATTTGTCCTGTTGCGACGCCGATACTTTTGGTACCGAAATCAAACCCCAGTAGGGCATTTGGGGCTTTATTCTCTGTGCTCATTATGCGTGGCCTATATCGCTACTTAATTGTAATGGGTCTACGCCTAATCGTTGTAAGGAGCTCGCCCAGCGTTGTTCCGCGGGTGTGTTAAAAATAATATCGTTTTCAAAATTGATGGTCAGCCACTGATTTTTATTCATCTCTTCTTCTAATTGTCCTGAATCCCAACTCGCGTACCCTAATGTCACCATGTATTTGGCAGGTTCAGCGGCGGTGCCTAACGATGATAAAACAGTATTTGAGTTAGACATCATTAGGTGTTCATTTAATACAGTACTTTGCACATTATTGTCATTGATAGGGCTATGTAATACAAAACCCCTATCCATGTCCAACGGCCCCCCTAAAAATACTGGGTTTTTGAGTGGAGGTTCTGGCACATGATCAATGCTTTCTGCATTTTTTAATAACTCTTGTACCGTTAGCTTAACTGGATAATTAATGATAAAACCCATTGCACCTAATTCATCATGTTCACATAAGTAAACTACGGATTGCTTAAAGTAGGGATCAGTTAAAGAAGGCATGGCAATCAAAAAATGGTTTTTTAAAGAGGCAACCACTTCTGTTTGTGCATTTTCATCGGTGCGCTTTATATCTGCATCAGTTGAGGATGCATCCAGTACTGAGTCGATCTCTGGATCGGCAAAAGGAAGTTTTGTTTTATCAATCGTCATAGGCTTCTCCATGAATGTTGAATACATTGATAATACGCTGTACTTTTAGAGTATAACAATGCATTCAAATTGATAGGATTTTTTAGCGCTAATTTAAGCGCCTTTTACACGTTTCTCAATGGCATCCATTAATTTCCCACTGATATTAGTCCCGTAAGCTTTATCAATTTCTTGGATGCAAGTAGGACTGGTTACATTGATTTCAGTGACTTTATCGCCAATGACATCTAAGCCAACAAAGATTAATCCTTTCTCTTTTAACTTGGGACCAATGGTATTGGCAATATGCCAATCTGATTCAGATAATGGCTGAGCAACGCCTCTACCACCGGCCGCTAAGTTACCGCGCGTTTCACCTTTTGCAGGAATACGCGCTAATGAATATGGCATTGGCTCACCGTCAACAATTAGGATACGTTTATCGCCGTCTTTGATTTCAGGGATAAATGCTTGAGCCATACAGTAACGTTGTTGATGTTCAGTCAGTGTTTCGATGATCACACCTACGTTACTATCATTTTCTTTAATACGGAAAATAGAAGCACCGCCCATACCATCTAGTGGTTTTAGGATAACGTCTTTGTGTTTAGCATGAAACTCGCGAATTTTTTCTGCACTGCGCGTCACTAACGTAATTGGCGTGAACTCACTGAACCAAGCAGTAAATAGCTTTTCATTTGCATCACGCAGGCTTTGTGGTTTATTGACGATTAAACAGCCTTCGTCTTCGGCACGCTCTAATAGGTAAGTGGCATAGATATATTCGGTATCAAAAGGAGGATCTTTACGCATTAACACCGCGTCTAAATCAGAGAGTGGGTGTGTTACCGACTCTTCAAGTTGATAAAAGTTACCTTCTTCGCGTTGTACTGTTAATTTTTTAGTACTTGCAAAACAACGACCGTTTTCAAGGTGTAAGTCTTTCATTTCTATGTAGTACAATTCCCAACCACGTGATTGAGCTTCTAATAACATGGCAAAACTTGAGTCTTTTTTAATATTAACGTCAGCGATGGGATCCATCACGATACCAATTTTAATGGTCATAAAATTTCCTATTGATAGTAATTAAGCTAAATCGCCAAAGCGACATTGGAGTGCGGTAATCGCAGTTAATGCCGCAGTTTCAGTGCGTAAAACACGTGGCCCTAATAATGTTTCTGTAAATGCTAAGGTTTCTGTCAGTGTGATCTCTTCATCACTAAATCCACCCTCTGGTCCAATTAATAAACGTACATGTTGGATATCATCAGGTAGCGTATTCATTGAATATTTAGCACGTGGGTGTAAGGTTAATTTACAACAATCAACGGGCTCTTCACTCCACTCTGTCAAAGAGATAACCGGATGGATTGTAGGCACGATATTTCTACCCGATTGCTCACAAGCGGCAATCGCAATTTTTTGCCATTGTTGCTGTTTTTTTGCCATGCGTTCGGCATTTAATTTAACACCACAGCGCTCACTGACTAAGGGGGTAATTTCATTGACCCCTAATTCTACGGCTTTTTGCACCACAAACTCCATTCGGTCACCGCGTGAGATGACTTGCCCTAAGTGTAAATATAGTGGGCTTTCATTATCTGAGGCTTGAAATGTGTTTACTTGCGCTTTACAGCTGCGTTTTTGAACCTCTGTCAATTGTGCTGAAAACTGCCCACCTTGGCCGTTAAACAAAGTGACTTGGTCACCTTGGTTAAGGCGTAGTACACGTATATGTTGAGCGGCGTCATCGGAAAGAGTGATGATGCTGTTTTCTGCTAGTGGTTGTGGTTCATAAAAACGAGGGTTGCGCATATCGAGTCTTTTTGTTGTAAATAATAGCTAGTATAGCGCGAAATCTTTCTATGTCGCCATCGCTGAAAGGTCAATTATTCCTATTCAATACAAGCTTTTAGTTTAATCGCCGATTTTTAGTGCAGTGAACCTTAAGCTGGTGCTTTTTATATGCTTTCCTTAATACCAATTGTTGTCAAGATATGGGATACTTTTGCTCTTTTATTTTTTGTGTAAAGTCTAGGAACTTGATATGTCTAACTCTAAGTTAAAAAGTATTACCACTGATCCCAAACGTGGCGTTTATTTCATTGGTACCACTCCACCAAAAAAAGATACTGATTTAGAGCTGGTTTCTGGCATTGCTGATAAATTGTTAGGGCGTTTAGATGAGATCGAATATGACGGTTTAATCGTTTACGATATTCAAGATGAAACGTCTCGTACTGATAAACCACGTCCATTCCCTTTCAAATATACTCATGATTCACGTTTATATTCCAAATTATTACACGATAAAGTCAATAAACCGGTTATTACTTATAAGAGTGTATCGCAACGTGATGCGGCGGACTTTACAGCATGGTTATCTGACGCGTGGCATCAATTCTCTGTTCGTGACTTGGTATTAGTTGGTTCTCCTTCATCGGATGGTGATATCAAATTATCGCTGAATGATGCATACAAAACACTAGCTGACCATCCACAAGATTTTTACTTAGGTGGGGTAACTATTGCGGAGCGTCATGTAGCGAAAGGCAATGAACACCTTCGTTTACGTAACAAACAAGACCAAGGCTGTGAGTACTTTATTACTCAAGCGGTGTACAACGCACAAGCAACCATTGATCTACTAACCCGTTATGCTAGTGAATGTAAGCAACAAGGTATCCAACCAAAACGAGTCATTTTAACCTTCTCTCCTTGTGGTAGTGCTAAAACCTTAGAGTTTATCGAATGGTTAGGTATCTCAGTACCAGAAGCCACGTCACTGCGTATTTTAGAGTCTGATAACCCATTAAAAGAATCATTACAGATCAGCCGTAATAACTTTGAGCAAATTTTACAGGCCGTATTACCTTTTAATATTCCGCTTGGATTAAACATCGAAAGCTTAACCAATCGCAAAGAAGAGATAGATGCTGCTATATTATTATTTAAACTTCTTAAAGCCACGTTGGATTTAAAACTGGCTGAATCTCAACTATAGGTCGAGTACACCATGAGCTTGTCGAAGGAAGAACAAACGGAATTGACACGGGTAGCCGTGTTCGCAGGACAAATTTTACATCAGCACGGCGCAGAAAGTCGTCTGATTGAACAAACGACACAACGTATCGGTTTAGCGTTAGGAGCTGATAATATAGAGTTATCTGTTAGCCCCGATGCCATTGTCATTACCAGTTTATCCGATGGCCATTGTGTGACCACCACAAGACGCTGCTTTGACCGTGGTATTAATATGCAAATGGTGTGTGAAGTTCAGCGTATTTGTGTGATGGCTGAAAAGCAGCTATTGGATGCTCGTGATGTAAAAAAACGTTTAAAGCGTTTAACGCCGTTTAAGCATAATCGCTGGCTGGTGGTGTTGATGATTGGCTTTTCATGTGCCAGTTTTAGTCACTTTTTTGGTGGTGACCGAGCCGCTTATTGGGTGACTTTTGTGGCGGCAGCGGTTGCTATGATCCTACGTCAAGAGTTGGCTCATCGACATCATAATCCCTTTGTAAACTTTGCAGCTGCGGCGTTTGTTGCTACCACTATCACCAGTTTTGGAGTGATTTTTGAAGCGGGTGAAAATCCACAAATTGCGATGGCGGCCAGTGTATTGCTGTTAGTGCCGGGTTTTCCTTTGATTAACTCAGTATCGGATATGCTCAAAGGGCATATTAATATGGGCATCGCTCGCTGGGTATTTGCGACGTTATTAGCGATAAGTGTATCCATAGGCATTGTTGCTTCTATGACCCTAGTAGGTGTATCAGGGTGGACAAGCTAATGATTGAGTTACTTTATCTGTTATTACAAGATGCTTGGTTTGCTTGGATACCCGCCGTAGGGTTTGCAATGGTGTTTAATGTACCGAGTAGAATGTTAATTTACTGCGCCATTGGTGGAGCATTAACGCATAGTTCACGCTTTTTATTAATGCATTACGGCGTCCCCATTGAATGGGCAACCTTTATTGTTTCCGCTAATATGGGCTTTTTAGGCCTGTATTGGTCACGTAAACATCTGATACCAAGACCTGTATTTACCGTTGCTTCGGTTATCCCGATGATCCCTGGAAGTTATGCCTTTACTGCTATGATTGCTTTAGTGGAAATCAATACGACCGGTTATAGCTTAGCGTTAATGCAATTGGTGATGGAAAATGGCTTGCGCACTTTATTTATCTTAACCGCTTTGAGTTTTGGTTTGGCTTTACCGTCGATTCTTATCTACCGTGGCCGACCTATTGTTTAATCTGACCTTGCTTATAGATTAGGCTAGATTGGTCTTAATAATACTGTACACTGTCGACAAAATGCGAGTGCTAAGCCTCCGCAACAGATTAAGTAAGAATAAAGAATAAAATAACAAAGGTTAAATATGTCAGATAAGTTTTTCTTTAAAGGTAAAAAAGAGAAGAAACCAAAACATTCAAGTTATGGTTTTAATACAAAACGTGCTGTAAAAGCGGGAACTGAAGAGTTACCGTTGCAGGTTGTGGTAAACAGTGAAGCACGCAGTGAAGAGATTCAAGCTTTAGCTGCGCAACATGAGCTAGTTGTGGCAGTGACAGTGGATGCCGAACAAGCAGAAAACACCACTGAGTTAGACGTGTTAATCAACAAACCAGTGACAACTCGTTTTGAGAAGAAACCTGCACGTAATGAACCGTGTATTTGCGGTAGTGGTAAAAAATATAAAAAGTGTTGTGGCGCATAACGCTCAGTATTAACAACACACTGAATATAAAAAAACGAGCCTTTGAGCTCGTTTTTTACTTATATCACTCTAGATAAATATTATACCAATCATAGTAAGTAACTGATCTATTTTACTTGTTAAAACAACTTATTTTTTCGTTGTAAGTTTCGTATAGGGAACAACCATTTACATCAACTTACGCCTCAAACTAAGCCATTTTTCCGGCGCAAAATTTAGATCAGTTATTTAATACAATTGGTATTACCGTACTGACCTATTCTGTTTACGACACATCCTTTGACCTTGGGGCGCTGGCTTTAGCCTGCAGTGTCTTTG
>NZ_QOCB01000109.1 GCF_003318165.1 Psychromonas sp. B3M02 | reverse complement strand
AAAATGCGATGAGATATAACCAAATAGCTTATTCATTAATATGTATTCTGGTCAAACCCGATTCATACCAATTGTATTAAATAACTGATCTAAATTTTGCGCCGGAAAAATGGCTTAGTTTGAGGCATAAGTTGATGTAAATGGTTGTTCCCTATACGAAACTTACAACGAAAAAATAAGTTGTTTTAACAAGTAAAATAGATCAGTTACTTACTATGATTGGTATTAGTTCAAGGCGTCATTTAAACCTCTCGATGATTAACTTCGTTAATCCTCTGACGGATAATTAACTAAAAAATGTTAATGCTTAAATAGTTGTTGTATTTTCGAAAAATACAACGAAGGAGTCAGTTATTATAACAAGTAAAATAGATCAGCTACTTAGTGTGATTGGTATTAGCACAATAGTTAAAGGTGTTGGAAGAGGAATTATAATGATTTCAGAAACGAAAAAAGGCTTCTCAATGAGAAGCCTTTTTTCTTAATGTGGCGGAGGAGGAGAGATTTGAACTCTCGGAGAGCTATTAACCCTCGCTGGTTTTCAAGACCAGTGCATTCAGCCGCTCTGCCACCCCTCCGCAGAACGAGGCGTATATTATAGAAGTTGAGATAAAAGCCAAGCTCTTTTTACAAAAAAAAGTGCGAGTGCTTACTTTTCAAACTAATTAGTACTTTTAGTGATTGAGTTGATCGTTAAATGAACACAACCATATAAAAATCAGCCTGTTATCTTTACTACAACTTTAAAAAGTTAGTTAACTTATTCAACACAACCATTTAATTGAATCCATAAGCGTCCCCCAACTTGTTTTCTATCTTGTAAAGGCCAATAGAAACTAACCTCTAAAAACTGACTAAAGGGAAATATATAATTTGAAAATCATGTTGAGGTAATTAATTAGGTGCGTTAAGGAATGCTTAAGGAGTAATAGTTTAGGTTATATGTTTTGGAAAACTATTTTGAGATAAGGAAATGAAGTACATAAGACAATAGGTTAGAACGAAAAAAGGCTTCTCAATTGAGAAGCCTTTTTTCTTAATGTGGCGGAGGAGGAGAGATTTGAACTCTCGGAGAGCTATTAACCCTCGCTGGTTTTCAAGACCAGTGCATTCAGCCGCTCTGCCACCCCTCCGCAGAACGAGGCGTATAATATACAAGTTGAGAAAAAAGCCAAGTCTTTTTTTTATTTTTTTATAAATCTATTTAAATTTCACGAATTAAGCAGTTCAACCTTTAATTAACAGGCAATCACCTTTACTATCGCAGCATAAGTTTATAGATATTAATGCATTTATTATTTCAGTTTTATTATTGATAAAATTTTCTCTCTAAACACCTTATTTATTGCAATTCATTAAAGGTTTCAGCATGTTTCAAGACAATCCATTACTTAATCAACTTAAACAAACAATGCAAGACAATACGCCAAAACGTACTGGTATTGTCAAAGCATCAGAGCGTGGATTTGGCTTTTTAGAAACCGATAAAGGTAAACGTTTTTTTATTGCCCCTAGCGAAATGAAAAAAGTATTACACGGCGATCGCATCAGCGCGACCATTCAAGAAAATGGTGATAAATCAACCGCAACACCTGTTGAGTTAAAACAAACAGAGATTTCTGAGTTCGTTGCACAGTTATCGATAAGTACAAAACGCGTATCGATTAAAGCAAATAATCCTCTGATTAATGGCTTTTTTAAAATAAAAGGAGCAATGCAATTAGCTAATCAAGGCTACCATGACGGTGACTGGGTTAAGGTCAAACTATTGAGCCACGCATTAAAAGATAATGGCTTCTTAGTGGAAGTCATTGAAAAAATCGCAGAGTATAACGACCCTTTTGCCTACCGTATGATTGCCGTAGCAACACATAATCTACCTAACAAAGCACCTGAGTTTGATCATCCATGGCAAGTCATCGATCCTGAATTAGAACGTGAAGATCTCACTAAAACGCCCTTTTTTACTATTGACGGTGTTAATACCCAAGACATGGATGATGCATTGTACATTGAAGAAAATGCGCAAGGCTGGGCACTCACTGTTGCGATTTCAGATCCCTCTGCTTATATACCAGAACAAACAGAGATGGATAAAGAAGCTTGGCAACGTGCTTTTACCTTATATCTCCCCAACTTCAATGTACCTATGTTACCGCGTGACTTGAGTGATAGTTTATGCTCTTTAAAAGAGTGTGAAAAGCGCGCGACTATCTGTTGTACCATACACTTTGATAAGCAAGGTAAAATCACACAAGAGCCGCGCTTTTTTGCTGCCTGGATAAAATCCCACTACCGCCTCAACTATCACGATGTGTCAACGTATTTAGAAAGTGAAGAATTAAGTGATGGACAATGGAAACCTAACCGAGAATTAAGCCAGCTATTAAAAACACTTGATGCAGCAACCACAGCCCGTCATCAATGGCGTTGTGAAAACACCATTGTCATGAAGAATCAACCAGATTACACACTTAAACTGAATAATAAAGGTGAAGTGTATGAAGTGCTTTGTGAACCACGTCGTAGTGCTAACCGCTTAGTGGAAGAATCAATGATAGCTGCAAATGTTTGTGCTGGTGACTTTTTAGCAAAACATAAACAAGCGGGTGTATTTAACGTACATTCAGGTATTGCTAGCGATCGTATTAATAAAGCCGTTAGCTTATTAGCTGAATATGGTATTGAGGTCAAAGCAGAAGCTCTCTCTACATTAAGCGGTTATGTAGATATGCGTCAGCAGGTTGCTAAATTACATAATGTTTATTTAGAGCATAGACTACGTCGCCTTTTATCCTATGCTGATACTAGCGCAACCCCTGCTCCTCATTTTACAATGGGCGTTGCACATTATGCGACTTGGACATCTCCGATCCGCAAATATGGCGATTTAATCAATCACCGTTTAATTAAATCGGTATTAACTGAACAAGCAGCTAGCCCTGTTGACCCTGATATTGGTATTCATTTAAATGAAGCACGTAAATCGCAACGTATGGCGGAACGAGATGTTAATAACCTGTTGTATTGTAATTATTTAAAAGACCAAGAAAACTCGGATTGGCGTTATAAAGCAGAAATTTTTGATATCGTTAAAGCGGGCTGTCGTGTTCGAGTTCAAGAAAATGGCGCAACCTTCTTTATTCCAAGTAGTTTGTTAGGCAAGGCTAATAATGATGCTAAAAAAATAGAATGTATGCGTGAGCAAGGGGTTGTTAAAGTAGGCGAACAAGTAGAATTACAACTAGGTGATGTGATCGATGTGATGCTGACTTCTGTGAAACCTGAATCCCGTCAATTAATCGCAAAATTAGCTGATCCGTTAGGTTAACCTCCCCTTCCCAAATTGTTAACCAGTTGATTTTTAACTTCAACTGGTTAACCCTTATATTTGCCACTTTATTTAACCATCACAACAAACAACTTTGTTAAACTCTATGGTATAATAGACACAATTTAACATTCCAATACTAGAGATTATTTTTCTTGAAGCCAATAACTACCCCCAAAGACCGCAATTTGTTTTCATACCCAAAATATAGAGGCGAACCTTCTGCCAAGGCCGCTCCTTTTTTACCTATGTCTCGTAAAGAGATGAAACAGCTTGGCTGGGATAGTTGCGATATTATTTTAGTAACAGGTGATGCTTACGTGGATCACCCTAGTTTCGGAATGGCTGTGATCGGCCGAATGCTTGAAGTTCAGGGTTTTAGAGTCGGTATTATTGCGCAACCTGATTGGCACTCAAAAGATGCATTTATGCAATTAGGTAAACCTAATTTATATTTTGGTGTGACTGCCGGTAACATGGATTCAATGATCAACCGCTACACGGCTGAAAGAAGACTAAGACACGATGATGCCTACACACCAAATGATGAAGGTGGTAAACGTCCTGATCGTGCAGTAACAGCTTATACACAACGCTGCAAAGAAGCTTATAAAGGTGTGCCAATTATTATTGGTGGTATTGAAGCAAGTTTACGCCGTATCGCACATTATGATTATTGGTCAGACAAAGTACGTCAATCTGTTTTGTTCGATTCAAAAGCAGACCTATTGATTTATGGTAATGCTGAGCGTCCACTCATTGAAATTTCACATCGTATTGCACAAGGTGAAGACGTCAAAACGATTACTGATGTACGTGGCAGTGCATTTTTAACCAATAGCGCACTACCAGGATGGACAGGTATAGACTCTCGTAGCGTTGACAAACCTGGCAAGATAGATCCAATCCCAAGCCCATATCAGGATTTGAGTGAGAAATGTGATACCGCAAAAGATCAGGATGTCGTCGATGAAGCATCTGATGTGACTAAAACAGCACAAGTTATTCAGATGACTCCACACAAAAGCACGCCACAAGAAGAGCGTGAAAAAAGATGGATAGAGAAATCAAAAGCGTGGTCTACCACTTATATTAATCTACCGACTTTCGAACAAGTGAAAGAGAATAAAATACTGTATGCCCATGCATCACGTATTTTTCACCAAGAAGTGAATCCAACTTCCGCTAAAGCATTAATGCAAAAGCACGGTAATCGCGCTATCTGGCTAAACCCACCAGCAACACCATTAGAAGAAAGTGAAATGGATGGTGTATTTGGTTTACCTTATGCCCGCGTTCCGCATCCGAGTTATGGTAATGCCAAAATTCCTGCTTACGATATGATCAAAACCTCCATCAATATTATGCGAGGATGTTTTGGTGGCTGTACATTCTGTAGTATTACAGAGCATGAAGGCCGTATCATACAAAGTCGTTCACAGGAATCCATTATCAATGAAATTGAAGACATTAAACTCAAAGTACCTGGGTTTACTGGTGTGATTTCAGACCTTGGTGGCCCAACGGCAAATATGTATAAATTACGTTGTAAGAGTGAAAAAGCAGAAGCAACTTGTCGTAAACCTTCTTGTGTATGGCCAACGATTTGTGGTCACCTTGATACAGACCACACACCAACCATTGAGTTATATCGTGCTGCTCGTAAAGTCCCGGGCATTAAGAAAGTACTGATTGCCTCAGGTGTACGTTATGATTTAGCTATTGAAGATCCTGAGTACATTAAAGAACTGGCAACGCATCATGTTGGCGGATATTTGAAAATAGCGCCAGAACATACTGAAGAAGGCCCATTAAATAAAATGATGAAGCCGGGTATGGGCAGCTATGACAAATTTAAAGAATTATTTGATCATTACTCTAAAGTAGCCGGTAAAAAACAATACCTGATCCCATACTTTATCTCAGCTCACCCTGGCACAACAGATATGGACATGATCAATCTAGCTATGTGGTTAAAAGAGAATGATTTTAAATTGGATCAAGTACAAAACTTTTATCCTTCGCCGTTAGCTAACGCAACAACCTTATATCACACAGAGATCAACTCTCTGCGTAATGTAAAAAGAAACAGTGAATCAGTATCCATTCCAAAAGGAACGATTCAGCGTCGATTACATAAAGCGATATTGCGTTACCATGATCCAGCTAACTGGCCAATTATTCGTGAAGCCTTAATCAAAATGGGATTAGATAAGACCTTGATTGGTAGCAAAGCAAGCTGTTTAGTGCCAAAAGAAACACGCGCTGAAGTGCTTACCAGAAACGCTAACAAAGCCAAATCACCTTTAAAAGGCAATAAAGGGACAGCAAAAAATCAAGGTAAAGCAGCGACAAATAACAGACGCAAGCCTAAACCCAAATTTGGGACTAAACCTGCTAATGGTAAACAAGGTTTAACTCGCTTTAGTACTAACCAATTTCAAAAATAATTGATAATACCAATTGCATTAAATAAGTGTTCTAAATTTTGCGAAGGAAAAATGACTTAGTTCAAGGCGTAATTTGAGATAAACAGTTGTGCTATTTACGAAAATTACAACGAAGAAATAAGTTATTTTAACAAGTAAAATAGATCGGTTACTTAGTGTGATTGGTATAAATACAATGTAGTTTTTAACTAATACCAATTGTATTAAATAACTGATCTAAATTTTGCGCCGGAAAAATGGCTTAGTTTGAGGCGTAAGTTGATGTAAATGGTTGTTCCCTATACGAAACTTACAACGAAAAAATAAGTTGTTTTAACAAGTAAAATAGATCAGTTACTTACTATGATTGGTATTATTAA
>NZ_QOCB01000008.1:3909-5399 GCF_003318165.1 Psychromonas sp. B3M02 | reverse complement strand
GGTAACAGAAAGTAGCTTGCTACTTTGCTGACGAGTGGCGGACGGGTGAGTAATGCTTGGGAATATGCCTTATGGTGGGGGACAACAGTTGGAAACGACTGCTAATACCGCATAACATCTCCGGATCAAAGTGGGGGACCTTCGGGCCTCACGCCATAAGAGTAGCCCAAGTGGGATTAGCTAGTTGGTAAGGTAATGGCTTACCAAGGCGACGATCCCTAGTTGGTCTTAGAGGATGACCAGCCACACTGGAACTGAGACACGGTCCAGACTCCTACGGGAGGCAGCAGTGGGGAATATTGCACAATGGGCGCAAGCCTGATGCAGCCATGCCGCGTGTGTGAAGAAGGCTTTCGGGTTGTAAAGCACTTTCAGCGAGGAGGAAAGGTTGTACTTTAATAGAGTGCAGCTGTGACGTTACTCGCAGAAGAAGCACCGGCTAACTCCGTGCCAGCAGCCGCGGTAATACGGAGGGTGCGAGCGTTAATCGGAATTACTGGGCGTAAAGCGCGCGTAGGCGGTTAATTAAGTCAGATGTGAAATCCCAGGGCTCAACCTTGGAACTGCATTTGAAACTGGTTAACTAGAGTTTTGTAGAGGGTGGTAGAATTTCAGGTGTAGCGGTGAAATGCGTAGAGATCTGAAGGAATACCAGTGGCGAAGGCGGCCACCTGGACAAAGACTGACGCTGAGGCGCGAAGGCGTGGGGAGCAAACGGGATTAGATACCCCGGTAGTCCACGCAGTAAACGATGTCTATTAGAATTTTGTGGCTATATGCTGTGGGATTCAAAGCTAACGCATTAAATAGACCGCCTGGGGAGTACGGCCGCAAGGTTAAAACTCAAATGAATTGACGGGGGCCCGCACAAGCGGTGGAGCATGTGGTTTAATTCGATGCAACGCGAAGAACCTTACCATCCCTTGACATCCAGAGAATCTGTTAGAGATAGTAGAGTGCCTTCGGGAACTCTGAGACAGGTGCTGCATGGCTGTCGTCAGCTCGTGTTGTGAAATGTTGGGTTAAGTCCCGCAACGAGCGCAACCCTTATCCTTATTTGCCAGCGGGTTATGCCGGGAACTCTAGGGACACTGCCGGTGATAAACCGGAGGAAGGTGGGGACGACGTCAAGTCATCATGGCCCTTACGGGATGGGCTACACACGTGCTACAATGGCAAATACAAAGGGCAGCTAACCAGCGATGGTATGCGAATCTCCTAAAGTTTGTCGTAGTCCGGATCGGAGTCTGCAACTCGACTCCGTGAAGTTGGAATCGCTAGTAATCGTGGATCAGAATGCCACGGTGAATACGTTCCCGGGCCTTGTACACACCGCCCGTCACACCATGGGAGTGGGCTGCACCAGAAGTCATTAGCTTAACCTTCGGGATGGCGATGACCACGGTGTGGTTCATGACTGGGGTGAAGTCGTAACAAGGTAGCCCTAGGGGAACCTGGGGCTGGATCACCTCCTTACGTAAAGAAACACA
>NZ_QOCB01000008.1:3129-3655 GCF_003318165.1 Psychromonas sp. B3M02 | reverse complement strand
GAGTGCCCACACAGATTGTTTGATTAGAAAGTAAAGAGACGTATAGATAGACTCTAGATGGGTCTGTAGCTCAGTTGGTTAGAGCGCACCCCTGATAAGGGTGAGGTCGGCAGTTCGAATCTGCCCAGACCCACCAATTTCTTGTATTGAAATTGGATTGCTATTTATACAAACCATGTTGGGGCTATAGCTCAGCTGGGAGAGCGCCTGCCTTGCACGCAGGAGGTCTGCGGTTCGATCCCGCATAGCTCCACCACTTCATTTAAACGAAGTGACCAACATGTGAGAAGCCTTAGATAAACAACATTATTTATCTAAGGCTTTTTTTAACGAAAAAGTCTGCTCTTTAACAATTAGGAAAGCTGATAAATGTTCTTATTTATCGCACAATAACAATGAGTTACTTGTAGCTTGATTGGTGTGATAAATAAAACGAAATGTTTAATTCATTAACGTGAATTAAACGAGTTCTCAATATTAAAACTTCGGTTTTAGTATTGTAATCAAGCAAATAGTTCATTTTTAC
>NZ_QOCB01000008.1:0-2862 GCF_003318165.1 Psychromonas sp. B3M02 | reverse complement strand
CCAAACACTGTTTAGGTGTTGTATGGTTAAGTGAATAAGCGTGCACGGTGGATGCCTAGGCAATTAGAGGCGATGAAGGACGTGGTAATCTGCGATAAGTCCAGGGGAGTTGATAACAAGCGTTATATCCTGGAATTTCCGAATGGGGCAACCCGGCACTTAGTGTCATCGTTATGTGAATACATAGCATAGCGAAGCAAACGAGGGGAACTGAAACATCTAAGTACCCTTAGGAAAAGAAATCAACCGAGATTCCGATAGTAGCGGCGAGCGAAATCGGAACAGCCCTTAAGCTGTTTAAAAGTTAGTGGAAGGCTCTGGAAAGTGCCACGGTACAGGGTGATAGTCCCGTACACAAAAACTTCTTTACAGTGAAAACGAGTAAGTCGGGACACGAGAAATCCTGATTGAATATGGGGGGACCATCCTCCAAGGCTAAATACTCCTAATTGACCGATAGTGAACCAGTACCGTGAGGGAAAGGCGAAAAGAACCCCTGTGAGGGGAGTGAAATAGAACCTGAAACCGTGTACGTACAAGCAGTAGGAGCGGATTTATTCCGTGACTGCGTACCTTTTGTATAATGGGTCAACGACTTAATTTCAGTAGCAAGGTTAACCATTTAGGGGAGCCGTAGGGAAACCGAGTCTTAACTGGGCGAATAGTTGCTGGGATTAGACCCGAAACTTGGTGATCTAGCCATGAGCAGGTTGAAGATTGAGTAACATCAATTGGAGGACCGAACCCACTAATGTTGAAAAATTAGGGGATGACTTGTGGCTGGGGGTGAAAGGCCAATCAAACCAAGAGATAGCTGGTTCTCCTCGAAAGCTATTTAGGTAGCGCCTCATGTATCACTGTTGGGGGTAGAGCACTGTTAAGGCTAGGGGGTCATCCCGACTTACCAACCCTTTGCAAACTCCGAATACCAACAAGTGCAATCATGGGAGACACACGGCGGGTGCTAACGTCCGTCGTGGAAAGGGAAACAACCCAGACCGCCAGCTAAGGTCCCAAAGTATATGTTAAGTGGGAAACGATGTGGGAAGGCTTAGACAGCTAGGAAGTTGGCTTAGAAGCAGCCATCTTTTAAAGAAAGCGTAATAGCTCACTAGTCGAGTCGGCCTGCGCGGAAGATTTAACGGGGCTAAACATATCACCGAAGCTGCGGACGCATATTTATATGCGTGGTAGAGGAGCGTTCTGTAAGCCGTCGAAGGGAAAGGTGTAAACCATCCTGGAGGTATCAGAAGTGCGAATGTTGACATGAGTAACGATAAGGGGGGTGAAAAACCTCCCCGCCGGAAGACCAAGGGTTCCTGTCCAACGTTAATCGGGGCAGGGTGAGTCGACCCCTAAGGCGAGGCCGAAAGGCGTAGTCGATGGGAAACGGGTTAATATTCCCGTACCCTTATATTTTGCGATGGGAGGACGGAGAAGGCTAGGTGGGCCTGGCGATGGTTGTCCAGGTTCAAGCGTGTAGGTAGGTGACTTAGGTAAATCCGGGTTGCTATATACTGAGACGCGATGTCGAGCTACTAAGGTAGTGAAGTCATTGATGCCATACTTCCAGGAAAAGTCTCTAAGCTTCAGAAATATGAGGATCGTACCCCAAACCGACACAGGTGGTCAGGTAGAGAATACCAAGGCGCTTGAGAGAACTCGGGTGAAGGAACTAGGCAAAATGGTACCGTAACTTCGGGAGAAGGTACGCCCTTGACGGTGATGAGACTTGCTCTCTAAGCTGTTGGGGGCCGAAGATACCAGATGGCTGCAACTGTTTATTAAAAACACAGCACTCTGCTAAATCGTAAGATGACGTATAGGGTGTGACGCCTGCCCGGTGCCGGAAGGTTAATTGATGTGGTTAGACTTAGGTCGAAGCTATTGATCGAAGCCCCGGTAAACGGCGGCCGTAACTATAACGGTCCTAAGGTAGCGAAATTCCTTGTCGGGTAAGTTCCGACCTGCACGAATGGCGTAATGATGGCCATGCTGTCTCCACCCGAGACTCAGTGAAGTTGAAATCGCAGTGAAGATGCTGTGTACCCGCGGCTAGACGGAAAGACCCCGTGAACCTTTACTATAGCTTAGCAGTGAACTTAGAGCCTACATGTGTAGGATAGGTGGGAGGCTTTGAAACCGCGTCGCCAGATGCGGTGGAGCCAACCTTGAAATACCACCCTTGTATGTTTTGAGTTCTAACCATGGCCCCTGAATCGGGGTTTGGGACACTGTTTGGTGGGTAGTTTGACTGGGGCGGTCTCCTCCCAAAGAGTAACGGAGGAGTACGAAGGTTGGCTAATCACGGTCGGACATCGTGAGGTTAGTACAATGGTATAAGCCAGCTTAACTGCGAGACAGACACGTCGAGCAGGTACGAAAGTAGGTCATAGTGATCCGGTGGTTCTGAATGGAAGGGCCATCGCTCAACGGATAAAAGGTACTCCGGGGATAACAGGCTGATACCGCCCAAGAGTTCATATCGACGGCGGTGTTTGGCACCTCGATGTCGGCTCATCACATCCTGGGGCTGAAGTCGGTCCCAAGGGTATGGCTGTTCGCCATTTAAAGTGGTACGCGAGCTGGGTTTAGAACGTCGTGAGACAGTTCGGTCCCTATCTGCCGTGGGCGTTTGAGAATTGAGAGGAGCTGCTCCTAGTACGAGAGGACCGGAGTGGACGAACCGCTGGTGTTCGGGTTGTTATGCCAATAGCATTGCCCGGTAGCTACGTTCGGAATCGATAACCGCTGAAAGCATCTAAGCGGGAAGCGAGCCTCAAGATGAGTTCTCACTGGAACTTTAAGTTCCCTAAAGGGCCGTTGGAGACTACAACGTTGATAGGCAAGGTGTGTAAGTGC
>NZ_QOCB01000086.1 GCF_003318165.1 Psychromonas sp. B3M02 | reverse complement strand
ACTTCACATCCTGTTAATGTTGTTAATACTAAAAATGAAAATAATTTTAAAAATTTCATCTGTTGTCCTTGTTTAATATAAATTATGTTATTGAAATTATTAAGATAAAAATTGGACAACATAAATGACTATTTATCATGAAATAAATTAAATAATGTTAGATTGAGGAATTCTCTATTGTTTTTTAATGCTTATAACCTAGCAGCCCAAAGAAACTGCTCGGGTCTCAAAACAATTAACACGCCGATAAACCCAATACCTGTTGCAATAAATATTTAACGGTGGAGTCTCTTTAAGAATCAATAGGGGCATGGGTAATATCATCAAAGGGCGGCTAAAACATTGTATTTGCAGTCGCTAGGGTTAAATGAGTGATTGCACCATTTCACCATTGCACTATTGCACATGCACTGCCATCGGCAATAAATTGTGATCGCCAAAAACTAATCTTATCAAAGCTATCTTTATAGTTATCTCTTGGTCATCTTATCCATAACGGTGTTATCAATATTAAGCAGATCACTTGGCGAATAAAGATATATTGAAATGTTGATACTTGACCATTAAGTAATTTCAATGAGGTTATAAAGTTAGGCTATTTAATGAAAACTTGATAAAAAAGTGTGGTCACCAAGGGAAATGTTGACCACATACAAGCCTAATAAAGCAAACTATATAGTTTACGGCGGTACTCAGACACTAACGCTTTATCGTCAGTGGTTTCTAGAATATCTAACATTATTTTTTTTGCTTCGCCATTATCGTACCCTAAATCAGTAGATAGTACGGTAAATAAAAAATTAAGTGCTTCTTTGTAACGTTTTACTAATTGGTACTGCAAGGCTAATTGATATTGTACCGCTTGCTTATCTTGTGCAGTCTCTAACGCGTTTTCTAATGCCGTTATTTCAGGTGTTTGTGAAGAGCGTTTAGCTTGGTCAAGTTCTGATACAAGACTATGGTAAAGCATGCTTTGTTGTTCTACAGGAATGTTAGCTAAAATCGGTTTAGCATTTTCGAATTCACCTAGACCTAAGTAAACTTGTGCTAATGCGAGTTTAATTTGGCTATCTTGATCATTTATTGTTTGCGCTTGTAAAAGAGTCGCTTTTGCTTCTGTTAACTCACCTTTGGCATATAACGTTTGTGCATCAGTTAATAAAGCTAATGCTGGATCGGGTAAATGCTTATTAATGAAGTCGTTCAAAAAGGCAGGTGTTTGTTCGCCGGCAAAACCATCAACACCTTGTCCGTTTACAAACATATATGCCGTTGGCACACTTTTAATTTCAAAATGTTGTGTGATCTGGTGTTCGGTATCGCAATTCACTCTGGCTAAAGTAAAACCATTGGCATGATCATGTTGGAGTTGGGTTAGGGCGGGCAATAACGTTTTACAGATATTGCATTGGCTAGACCAGAAGACCACAAGCACAGGTTTATTTTTTGAGCCTTCAGCAACCACTGTTTGAAAGTCTTGAACTGTGACATCAAAGATATCAGCTTGCATATTTACCTCATTGTTTTTAAATAATTTTAGCCAATAATACGTGAAGAATGAAACTCATCAAGATCTAAGGTGTCTGTAGGTCACAACATGTATCATATTCGCTAAATTAAGCTTAACTATGATTCATTTAATTGTTAAATAAATATTAACGCTCTTTGAAGCAATTTAAGGTTAATAAATCATCAATTTAAGCTGTGATTATCAGAAACTGTTGATTATTTGAGATGAGTAGTAATCTGTTTGTTTTTCTTCTTGTTTTTAAAGGCTTGCAAAAGTAACATTACACGCTCAATAAAAGGAGCATTTACATGTTAACAGGTAGTATTGTAGCACTCGTGACACCAATGGATCAGACTGGCGAAATTGATTATATTGCATTAAAAGAACTCGTAGAGTTTCATATCAAATCAAAGACGGCAGCCATTGTAGCAGTAGGTACGTCAGGAGAATCGGCAACGTTCAGTGTTGATGACCATGTTAAAGTAGTTGAGCGAACAATAGCTTATGCTGCTGGCCGTATCCCTGTTATTGCAGGTAACGGGGCTAACTCAACATCAGAAGCCATTGCATTAAGTAAACTTTTCACTAACAGCGGTATTGTTGCTGGTTTAAATGTAACTCCTTATTACAATAAACCAACTCAAGAAGGTTTATACCAACATTTCAAAGCAATCGCTGAGTCTTGTGAATTACCACAAATTCTGTACAACGTGCCGAGTAGAACGGCTGTTGATATGTTACCTGAAACGGTAGCTCGCTTAGCTGAGATACCAAACATTATTGGTATTAAAGAAGCAACGGGTGACCTACAACGTTTAGCTGATATCAAAGCATTAGTACCGGAAGATTTTGTACTTTACAGTGGTGATGATGCAACGGGTTGTGACTTTATGTTACAAGGTGGACACGGCGTTATCTCTGTATCAACTAACGTTGCACCTGCAGAAATGACACAAATGTGTGACCATGCTTTAGCTGGTGAAACCGAGCAAGCATTAGCAATCAATGAACAACTTATGCCGATCCACACAAATTTATATCATGAAGCGAATCCAATCCCGGTGAAATGGGCTTGTGCGGAGTTAGGGTTAATTCCAACTCCTACATTACGCTTACCCTTGACCACATTATCTGAACAATTCCAACCAGTTGTTCGTAATGCATTAATTGAAGCAAAATTACTTTCATGAATAAAAATAAAGCATTAACCCAACTAGCCAGTGTTGTTATTTTAACCTCTGTTGTTGCTGGTTGCGCACGTTTTGAAACAAGAACACAAGCAAGCGGTGAATTTGATTATCAAGACGTGGAATTAATCAACAAATACGACCATGGCGATGTGCCACAAGTTGAGCAAAGAACTGTGTTTGATATCAAACCGTTAACTGCTGAACAAACGGCGTTAGGTTTAGAAGGTAAGGACGTCGACGTGCGTCCTCCTGCTCAACTAATGGCTGTATTAGATGGCGTGATCTTAGATTCAAGCAAGACAGAAACTAAAGTTTGGTTTAATACTTTTAAGCAAAATAATGATCACACTAAAAAAGTAGTTGATTTAGCGCTTGAATACTTAGCCTATAAAAATGCAACACCTAACATACAGTCACAGTCACCAGTTATTATTGATTCAGGGCTAGTAACAAGTGAGCGTACTTACGGTAGTTTAAGTAAAAGTACTGTATTGGAAGAGGGCGAGTATCAATTAACCATTGAGACTGCACCAGACAACCACAGTGTTTCATTAGTTGTAGATGCACAAAGTTATCAAGAAAAAAACGATGACTACCAAGTACAAAATACTTTACAAGGTCGTGCTAAACGCAATGTAGAAATTCGCTTTATCAATGAAATGCTGCAGTTTGCTAATTTAAAACAACAAATAGAAGCAAAGCAAGTTGCTGATAATCGTCCATTGCCAATTAAATTAGGCTTTGATGATAATCATCAAACAGCTTGGATTGTAGATGCGGAGTTCTTAGAGACATGGGCTAAACTTCCATCATTACTCAGTACAATGAGCTTTAAGCTAGTTGATAGTGATAAAAACTTAGGTTATTTCTTAGTACGCTTTGTTGAACAAGATGAAGAGTATTGGCAAGAGAATATGCTTAACCCGATCACACTTGAAGGTGGCGAGTACTTTGTTCAACTTGGTGAATTAGTAGGTGGCGATACCTCTATTACTTGGTTAGATGAAGATAAGAAACCATTAACTAATCAGCAAGTGACAGAGTTATATTTGAGCATTACGGATAATGTACGTAATGTTATTTTAGATAAAGAGAGTCAAACAAAACCACTTTAGTGGATTGGGTTCAACTCCTCTAATAACTAAATCGAAAGCCTAAGTTTTTACTTAGGCTTTTTTTTATCTTCACATTCTTTTTCAGCTTCGGCTGCTTCCTTAGCTTCTCTCTCTTTAATCGCTTTTAATACGTGATCTGGCACTTTCATTTTGGCACTTTTCCTAAGTAACAAAAGATTACTAAGAATAATAGCTAACACTAAAAAAATGATAAAAATAACCCAACCAATAGACATAAACATAACCTTAAGGTACAAAAAAGCAGGAACTAAGTCCTGCTGATATTATCTCGATTATCTAATACTAATCAATTAAATTGTATTGCTCACGAAGAATATGGATGATCTCTTGTTTTGGATTGTCCGATAATACAATCGGCTTACCAACGATCTTTTCAGCGATGCCAGTATAAGTTTTAGATATTTGCATTAATACTTCTTCTGGTAATGCATTATATTTTGCTAACGCTGAACGCTCTTCCATACGATCTTTATTCAGTAGAATATCTGGATCAGGGAAATGTGATAATAATAACTGACGGAAGTCTTCTTTAGAGTTTTCTACAATTTTACCTTCACGGTAAGCAGGACCATCCCAAATACGGGATGAATCAGGTGTACCTACTTCATCCATGTAAATTAATTTTTCATTGCCTGCTTTATCAGTAACATAACCAAACTCAAATTTTGTATCAACAAAGATTTGATCAAGTTTAGCTAATTCACCACTGATTAAGTCAAAACCTTCTTTAAGTAACTTTTCATAATCTGCAATATGTTCTTTAGCAGTAAAGTTGAAAGCGGCAAAGTTATCTTCAATGTTTTTACGCGTTACATTGACATCATCTACTTCTTGTACGCCAGGAATACCGCGTAAAATACCTTTAGAAGAAGGCGTGATTAATAACTCTGGTAATTTAATATTGTTTTGTAAGTTTTCAGGCAGGGTGATCCCACAGAACTCACGGTCGCCATTATCATAAGCACGCCACATTGAACCAGTGATATATTGACGTGCAATAGCTTCAATCATAACTGGACGAGCTTTTTGTACGATCCAAATAAACGGATGTGGTATATCTAGAATATGGCTATCTGCTAAGCCTTGCTCTTTAAACAATTTGAACCAATGGTTGGATATTGCATTTAATGCTGCGCCTTTACCCGGTACACCATTCATGCCACCTTCACCATGCCAAATACAATCGAATGCTGAAATACGGTCACTGATAACCATGATCGCTAATGGGGCATCAGCGGCAACATCATAGCCTTTTTCTTCAATTAAACGTTGGCTATCTTCAGCTGTTAACCAATAAACTGAACGCACTTTACCACTGTGGACTGGCTGATCTGTACGAATTGGTAAGTCGTTGTTTACAGCTAATACTTTGTCGGCAAGACTCATAAATATATCCTATAAAAAGTCAAAGTGAGCAGAAACTTCTGCAAGAAATGATAAGGCGCGAATGATAACAGATTCACTGTGAGTATTCATGCCAAAATGGTGTTATATCAGTATAATACCTGTTTCTTAAGCATTACTAAATTGATAAAAGTAGACAAAGGGTGTTGTGCATGTCGAAAGGTTTTACCTGTAAACAATTTCATATTGATACCAGCGAATGCGGTATGCCGGTAAGTACAGATGGTATCTTATTAGGGGCTTGGGCAAATATTGAAAAAGCTGAAACAATATTAGATATAGGTTGTGGGGCGGGACTGTTAAGTATTATGTGTGCACAGCGCAATTCCGATGCGTTGATTACTGGCATCGACATAGAAATAAATGCGGTTAACGCCGCAAAAAGTAACTGTGAGCAATCACCTTGGAAAACACGTTTAATGATTGAAATGTGTTCACTACAGCGTTTTGTTAATAAAAAAATACAGTTTACAGCGGTGATCTGTAACCCACCTTATTTTAATAATGGAGAGCGGTCACAACAAACTCAACGAGCATTAGCTAGGCATACTGAAAGTTTATCCCATCAACGTTTATTAAATGATTGTCACCAAGTTCTAGAAGAGGGCGGAAAAGCTAGTTTTATTTTACCCGCCACTGAAGGTTTTGCTTTTATCGAGTTACTTAATCACTTTAATCAACAAAAAGAATGTCCATTTGCGGTGTCTCGTTTAACTAAAGTGTACACAACACAAAAAAAACCAGTGTCTCGTTTACTTATTGAGTTAACCAAAGCGGATCAAGATGTTGCCATAACAACACAACAAACGTCCTTATTCATTCATCAAGGTGAGGGGTTTAGCGACGCGTTTATTACATTGACTAAAGACTTTTATTTGAAAATGTAATCTTTATTGATGAATGATTAGGTATTATATTCTAAGAACTGGCGGTGGTCAGGTCCGGCACAAAAACTACTTATCTTGTTACTATGTTTAACTGCTTTCCAATGGGCAACTTGTTGACCTTTATTAACATGAGGGAAAGTGTCCTCTAGCGCATGGGGAATAGTTAAAAACTCACAGAGCTGCGAATAACTATTTGTTTCGCTAATATCAATGGATAAAAAGTTTGTCCGTCCTGCAAAATAGCTAAGCACCTGTTGCTGATGCGTTTGATAACAGTCAATCAAATGTTGTTCATTCAGCAAATCAGGTGATGTTAAATCAAAGGTCTCATTAAAAGATCGCTTTAAAACAGGACTAAAGTCACCTGTATTGGTATCTAGTTTCGGTAACATTTTCTTCAGTAAACCTTGTACCGAGGGTAACCAGTTTGTTAAGTCTCTAGTTAAATAGACAAATCGTGCACCAGGAAACAGTTTATCTAACTGTTGATAATCTGAAAAACAAGGGCAATCGGTTACAACATCGGCCAACACAAAAGATTGTTTGGTAAAAGCGGTATGCGCCACTTTGTACCCTAGATTTAAAAAAGCGACACTAATACTAGTGGTGCCAGTTCTTGGTAGGCCGATAATAAATATTTTACTCAATGCAACTCTCTAACAGGTATGGATGGGATCGTTATTTAATGATTAACAGGTATAAATTGAAGAGTAACACTTTATTGCAATAGAATAATAGCAATCATAGGTGATGATTTAGTGGGTGTGCTTTTTTGTAAATAGAGATTTGAAAGAATCAATACCTACTGAGTCATGTTCATGATATCAGTAGGTATTAAATTAGGTGTTCTATGCACTGATAATGGATTGCATAGATTCAACTAATTCTTGTGCCATCTGTTGGTGCGCATCAGTGGTAATTCCTTCATGAAAATGACCTTGGTCATTATCAAAATATTGGCCATTATGTTGACGCATTGAAGGAGATAGGGCAATTTTAGTAATGATGTTTGCACCAATACTTAAGTCACTACCTGGAATACCAAAACCTTCTTTAACCATTTTACTTGCCAATAAAGAGCCTGGGTTAACAGAAATACAGATAGGATTACCTTCAATTTTTCTAAAAGATTCAGACCATAAACGAATAGCGAGCTTACTTTGTGAATAAGCTTGCATATGGTCAAGGTCAAGCTTACCCATTAAGGCAGACATATTCACCGGGGATTGAGCTGCAGATGATAAATTAACAACTCGACCGTTCTCGCCTAATAGCGGAGCAAGGGCATTACTTAAGTAAAAAGGCGCGATGGTATTAACCACAAACCTTACATCTAAGCCTTGTGCATTTTTGGTTTGATTGGTTTTGAACACACCTGCATTGTTAATAAGTACATCAATCTTTTGGTAGTTCTCAACAATTTCAGCGGCAAATTTTTTAACAGCATCAAGATTAGATAAGTCTGCAATGTAAGTATCAACTTTAACTTGATCCGATAATGCTAAAAGCTGCTTTTTAGTATTGGCTAGCTTTTCAGAACTACGCCCATGGATAATTAAATGATGACCTAACTCAATAAGTTTTTTAGCTGTTTCATAACCAATGCCATCTGTTGCACCAGTCAGTAAGATTGTCTTATGCATAATAGAACCCCTAATATGAGAAAAGCTAACCCATATTTTATGGGTTAGCTGTAAAAGTAAAATAAGTTAGAGATTAAATTTCTACAACGACTTTACCCATGCCTTGACCACTGGTTAAACGTGCATACGCATCACCAACTTGTTCAAATGCATAACGGTTTTCGTCTAATACTGGTGTTAAACCACCTGCTTCAACTATCTTAGCTAACTCAGCTAAGATGGCACCGTGCTCTTCACGTTTAGCATTGTGTAACATTGGAATTAGCATAAACACTACATGTAATGACAAACCTTTCATGTGTGCAGGTAGTAAATCTAACGACAACATAGTAGTGGTAGTCGCAACTTGACCATTTAAGGCTGCCGCTTCAAAAGAGTTCAGAAGATTCTCACCGCCAACGGTATCGAAAATAATATCAAAGCCAGTTGAGCCAGTGTGTTTTTCAACATAATCCGCTACTTTTTCTATTTTATAATCAATTGCAGTCGCACCTAATTTTTCAATTAAAGAGGTTTGTTTGTCGCCGCCACCCGTTGAATAAACATCACTACCAAAGTAGTTAGCAAGTTGAACAGCAAGGTGACCAACACCACCTGAACCACCATGCACTAGTACTTTTTTACCTGCAGAGATTTGTGCGCGTTGCAACGCTTCATAAGCGGTAATGCCAACAAGTGGTAGTGCAGCGGCTTCACGCATTGACAGGTTCTTAGGTTTCAGTGCGATTAAGTTTGCATCCGCAAGCATGTATTCTGCTAATGCACCTGGTAAATCTGCTAAACCACCGGCACAACCGTAAATTTCATCACCTACTTTATAATTTTCAACACCTTCACCAACCTCAGTAATGGTACCAGCAAAATCCATTCCTAATAGACCTGGTAATGCAGGTGATAATCCACCTAATGCTTCACCCATAGTCTTGATCATAGTATCGACTGTGTTAATGCTCGTCGCTGAAACTTTAAGAACAACATGGCCTGCTTTTACTGCTGGTTGTGCAATTTCAGTTTTTTCAAATACTGCTTTTTCGCCGTAATTATTCAATATCATTGCTTTCATAATGTTCACCCTTTATTGGTAGATGTCTAGTAAGTGAAATAAGTATATTACCAACTAACTATTTTGATAATATTGGAATATAATGAATCACTTTATACTTTTTGTTGATAATAAGGCGTGTTGTTTTGAATATTGAACATTTAAAACTATTTGTAAGAATTGCAAATACCAATAATATTAGTTCAGCGGGAGAAGCTCTCGGACTCTCTGCTGCTGTTGCAAGTAATCATATTAATAAACTAGAAGATAATTTAAAAGTAAGGTTGATCCATAGAACAACACGTAAAGTGTCTTTGACCGAAGAGGGGAAAGCATTTTTACCCTACGCAGAAGATGTGATTGCAAGTGTATTATCGGCTAAAGCCTCACTCAGTAATGAAGCCAATATTTTACAAGGTCGTTTACGTATCTCTGCACCTGCTTCATTTGGTAAAATTCACCTGATCCCCGCATTAACTGAGTTTTTAAAAAATAATCCAGCCTTAACCATAGATTTAAAATTATCTGATTCTATTGTGGATTTAGTTGAGGGGGGATTCGATATTGCTATCCGTAATTCTAAGCTTAAAGACTCGAGCCTGATCGCGCGTAAACTTACTAGTGACCAACGTATTATTTGTGCAGCACCTAGTTATATAAAAGAAAATGGTGAACCACAACACCCAAATGATTTAAAGCAGCACCAATGTTTAACGTTAACCGGGTTAGATCATTGGGTATTCGATGATCATGGAAGTGAATTAAACATTAAAGCCAAGGGCAATTTAAGTGCTGATAATGGGGAAGCCATCAGAGATGCCTGCATTAATGGTTTAGGGGTAACTATTTGCTCAAAATGGATAGCTCATCAACAAATAGCTGATGGTAGCCTAATTCAAGTATTAAAAGATTACCCGCTACTTTCAGATACCTCTATTTGGGCTATCTATCCTAGTTCTCGTCAAGTTGCACCAAAAGTGAGGGCATTTATCGACTACTGCAAACAACATTTTGAGAATAATAATGCGTGGGAATTGTAGCTTATACGGTAACTTATTAATTAATATGGCATAATTTGTGTAATTTTTAACCTTGAAACTGAAAGTTATTATTCAATAATGATTGCTAAATCATAGTTTGTGAAGTCAAGCATTGTCTGTAGGACGTTAAATGTTACTCTTTTGCAGTAACATGAGACTAACAAAGGCATAACAAAACTATGCACAAGGAATGAGGTTATCAAAATGAATAAAACAATAAGAAATGGCATTTTAGGATTAGCATGTTTATTTTCTTTTAATGCATTAGCAGAAAATTACACTATAGGTACTGGTAGTCAAAGTGGTACCTATTATCCTCTGGGTGGTATATTAGCTAAAATCTGGAGTGAAAATATTGATGATTTTGATATGCGTGCAGAAGTAACTGCAGCCTCTGTTGAAAATACTATTAAAGTAGCTGCTAAAAAACAATTGGCCGGTATTGCTATGGGCAATGTGGTATTACAAGCCAGTGAAGGGGTAAAACCTTTCCCTCGTAAAATGGATGTTGCGCCTTTATTTGCACTTTATCCGAATGTCGTTCAATTCATTGTACCTGCTGATTCAGATATACAATCTATTAAAGATTTAAAAGGTAAAAAAGT
>NZ_QOCB01000024.1 GCF_003318165.1 Psychromonas sp. B3M02 | reverse complement strand
GCGCAAAATTTAGATCAGTTGTTTAATACAATTGGTATAACTTCTGTGTATGAGCAACCAACTTATTTCGGATCTAAAGGTAAATATGGAATGTTCCACGTTTCTGAAGGTTTTAATGTGTTAGCTTCAACCCCCCTTTTTAATCGTATCTTGATGAGACCCAGAAAATGCCGTAAATACGAGTTCACCTGCATAAGGATGCCTTGGATGAACTGGAATATTAGTACACTTCTCAATTATTTTTGCCGTGTTTCTGATGTCGTAAAAATCCAATTTAGGATCGATCCCTTGGGTATATAGGTTCAAAGCTAGTATCGCTAGATCAACATTTCCTGTTCGTTCTCCATTACCGAACACACACCCTTCGACTCGTGTCTCACCGGCAAGCTGAGCAAGTTCAACTGCCGCGCCCCCCCGTCCCACTGTCGTTATGAGGATGTATGCTAATCGTGATATTTTCCATATCACTGAATAATGAACGAAATTTCTCAATTTGGTCAGCATAAACATTAGGGGTATTTACCTCTAAAGTTGCAGGTAAATTTAATATTAAAGGCCGCTCATTACTTGGTTGCCACACTTTTTTAACCGCCTCACAAATCTCTAGAGAGAATTCAATCTCCGTAAAACAGAACGTTTCAGGAAAGTATTCTAAAATCCATTGTGTTTGACGTTGTTCATCACATAATCGTTTAATATGTTTAGTACTTAACACAGCCATTTCTATAATTTCAGACTTACTTTTTTAAATACTAAATCTCTAAACAGTGGTGCCGTGGCGTTATACAAATGGACAATAGCTCGTGAAGCGCCTTGTAGCGATACCAGTGTTTTTTCAATCAACTCTGGTCTCGCTTGGGTTATTAGTTGTATCCAAACATCATTGGGAATTTTATTCTTTTCAATTAAATATCGAACAAATTTGAAGTCTGTTTGTGAAGCAGATGGAAAAGCCAGTTCTATTTCTTTGAATTCACAAGTAATCAAGTGGTCGAATAGTAATGCTTTTTTTCATGATTCATCGGGGTGCTTAAGGCTTGATTTCCATCTCGTAAATCAGTTGAGCACCAACGAGGTGCTTTTAACAGTTGTTTTGACGGCCAAGTACGTTGCGGATTTTCTATCACTGTAGCTGGATGGTATTCTTTTATTGAGTTATTCCTACTTTACTCCTTTTAGTTTCTTATAGAGTAAAGATATGCGAGAAGCGGAGCAAATCTGTTAGAGTTTCTACTTAATTTAGGAAAATACGGATTAAGTCAGGTATGGATAACCATAGTTCGGCTGACAGTGTGGTTGTTCAGATAACTTAGTTTAATACTAGAACTCTCATCCGTATTGAATGAGAGTTCTATCCTATAAATTTTGTGGCTAGTTTTAGAGCAGGAATTTATAACCCAGCGAAATCATCAGTAGACTGAGTGATACTGAAATGGTTCGTTGAATCAATTTGGCGCCATATTTCATTGCTGATGAGCTACCAACATGGTTCCCAAGTAAGTTCATTGCTACTAAAGGCATTGCCAGCATATATAAGACGTTACCTGCAATCATGAAAGCGAATAACGCGCCGATGTTAGAGGAAAAGTTAAACACCTTTGACGTCGCTGATGCTGAAACTAAATCGAACCGAAGTAAGTAATGTAAAGCCAGAATTAGAAAACTACCGGTACCAGGACCAAAGAAGCCGTCATAGAAACCAATTACAAATACAGCAGTTGGAACGCCAAGTAAAATGACTGTTTTATTAATTGGGGCAGAGTTATCTTCATTGCGATTCTTCTTCGGAATAAACGATAAAATTATTCCGAAAGGGAGCATAAAGAGAATGATTTTACCGATAGTATCGGGAGCAAAGTAGAGAATAGCCTGTGCACCCGCGTACGCACCGATTAGGCCTGCTGGGATACCTGTTGCCGCAGCAGTCCAAATTACTTTTTTATTTCGTATAAAATTACGTATTGCTGCGATAGTGCCTAAAGTGCTGACAATTTTTTCTTGTCCAAGAGCTAATTGAGGTGGCAATCCAGCAAGGATAAAAGATGGTACTAAGATTAATCCTCCACCGCCTGCTACTGAGTCAATGAAACCGGCCGCAAAGGCCGATACCATTAATGCTATTAGTATTAAAAGTGTAATGTCGTTACCGAAGAGTTCCATACTGAAAATTCCTGCCTAAGTTATCGATCATAGATTTTGAAAAGCACAGAAGTATCCATGCGACCAAAACCTTGTTGCTGTAGGGACTGATATTCACTGTCTACTTTTTCTGTTAACGAAAGCTCGACCCCTATCTTATTTGCTTCATTTAGGCAAATGCTGAGATCTTTGTGCATCCAGTCAATTGCAAAACCAAAATCGAACTTATCTTGCGACATAGTTACGGTTCTGTTCTCCATTTGCCATGAACCTGCAGCACCATGCTTTAACACGTCAACTAACTGGTTTATATTTAGACCTGCTTTTTTTGCCAGAAGGAGGCCTTCGCTTAACCCTTTCAATACACCTGCAATACAGATTTGATTGACCATCTTACAACGCTGCCCCTGGCCATTTTTACCCATTAAAGTCGATTGCTTAGCATAGCTTTTCATCACGGGCTCTACGCGATCAAAAACAGTTTGTTCACCACCACACATAATTGTGAGAGCTGCATTTTCAGCTCCCGCTTGACCACCTGATACTGGAGCATCAATAAAAGAAATGCCCTTTTCTATACATACTTTGGCTAACTCCTCTGCAAGCTCTGCAGATGTTGTTGTGTGGTCAACCAAAACAGAACCAGGGACCATGCTCGCGAGTACTCCGTCTTCGCCATATACAACACTTCTTACATCGTCATCATTCCCCACGCATAAAAACACAATGTCACAGTTTATCGCAGCCAACCGAGGGGTTGGCTGGCATTCACCGTAAAACTCTTGAGACCATAGTTTTGCTTTGTTTTCTGTACGATTAAACACTTTGGTCTTGTACCCTGCTTTTGCAAGATGACCCGCCATTGGAAAACCCATTACACCTAAACCAATAAAAGCGACGTTGTTTGATTTCATTTTATTTTCCTTAATTTTTTCCAATATGTTGAAATTCTGGGGTGGCTGGAACGATACGCTCTAACGTACTCACCCCAAACATGCGAGCTAACCAGCGGCCTGCGCCATCTGATCTAGATTTAAAACCTTCGCGACTATGTAGAAGCCGTTGATTTTTAATTATCAATAAATTACCTGGTTGATATACCACGTGTTGTTTTAACGATTCGTTTTGTAGATGAGCTTCCAGCATAACTAATGCTGCTGTACTCTCGGTAAGAGGAATGGTGTTTTCCTTGTCATAACGACATAGCATCACACCGTCTTCGCCTATGACTAAAATGGGTAGACGGCTTGAAGGAGATTGACCGAATGAATCTGGCCGGGTAATTCGAAAATTAGGTTGGCATAATTCGTTGACTACGCCGCGGCTCAGTTGAGCAATCAAATTATCCAATAGAATAAAATTTGATCGAACCTTGAGTGCAGGTACCACATGCCTAAATAATAATCCTTTATTTTCATTTTGGCATGATACAGCTTGAATTTGGGTGCATTGACATATGCCAACACAGATAGCGCTAGCTAAAGGAACTTTTGATGGTGGAACATAACCGTTGTAAGGTGTCGCACACAAATTGCTATCAATAGGTAAACCGCGGATAATCAGGGCGCATTGATCATCATCTGACTTAAAATCCTGAATAGTGTTGATTACCTCATCATTAAGGCTGTATTTGACTACGTTCCCAAGCCACTCTCTTATGTTAAGGCACTCATTGTCCTTTCTAAACCGTAAGTTGCTGAAGGCATTTTTTAGCTTGTTTGCAGCTTCATATGATACATGTACTTCTTGAACACTTTGCTTTTTAAGTGTCTCTACCATTTCTTTTAGCATTTCTTAAGCCTGATTTAATGTTCTCACAGATCACATTGAGTTAGCTCAATGTCATTTTTATGTAGGTTACAATTACAATTGAACTATGTCAATATGGTTCATGTATTTATTTGAAAGAGTCAAAACCCAAAAGACATATGTTATAATCTATTAAAAATTAGAATTGTCCCAGGAGGTTCCTTGTGAGTAATAGTAAGTTCATTCGTATAGCAGAAGTTATAGAGCAGAAAATTGAAACAGGTGAGTTCCCGCCAGGTTCAAAGCTACCCACCCATCGTTTACTCGCTGAGGAGCTTGGAACGACACCTGCAACCGTTGCAAAAGCTTATAAGTTGCTTAATGACAGAGGATGTTTGGAGTCATTTATTGGTCGTGGTACGTTTGTTAGAGCAAACTCGCAACTTGACAAAGCCATCCAAGCTCCCGATGAAGAAACAAACTTTAACTTCTCTATCCTTCAACCTTGTCTGGAGAGAAATGTACCTGCATTGAAGAATGCCTACCGACAATCTGCGGAGTTACTGACCCCTTCTGTCATTGGATATGTTGAGCATTCTGGGCATGAAGTCCATAGGGCTGCTGGTGTTAAATGGGCTAAAAAGTACGGCTTAGAGGGGGCAAACAGCGATAATATGTTATTGACAAATGGGGCTCAGCACGCTTTGTCTTTACTCGTTGATACTTTGACTAAGCCAGGTGACAGTATTCTAGTCGAACGACTCACCTACCCAGGTATTTTGGCGATTGTAAATATGCCTGACCGTCATGTAATTGGTGTAGATCTTGATGAATATGGTTTATGTCCAGAAGCGTTGGCAAGTGCAATTGATGCACATCAAGCCGCAATGGTGATAACGATTCCTAGTCATCAGAATCCAACAGGGATCTCAATGCCGGAATCCCGAAAAAAGGAAATAGCACGAGTTATCAACGATAAGAGACTCTGGTTGGTTGAAGATGATATTTATTGCTTTTTAGATGATGAACCAGTGCCTCCAATCGCTAACTTTGCTCCAGATTATACGTTCCACATTTCTGCGTTATCTAAGGCAATTAGCCCTGCGATGCGTTGTGGTTACTTAAAAGCCCCTGAAAGTCAGATAACGGCTCTCAATGCAAATATTCGAACTAATATTTGGCTCGCATCTCCCATTAATTTTATTGCAGCGACATTGTTAATTGAATCCGGTGATGCTTTTCGGTTAGCGGACCAACAAAGAGAAGTTGCGAATGAAAGACAGAAAATGGTAAGAGAGATTTTTACTTCCATAGAGTTCACGGCTTCTGGATACCATATTTGGCTACCATTACCTGCCCATTGGCAGCCAGATCGATTTGCAATGGAAGCAAAAAATCGTGGATTAATCGTTACCAGTGGCAGCTACTTTTGTGCCAATAATAAAAGTACACCACATGTCAGGTTGTCTTTGATGTCAATCGGGAATGAGACTCGATTGAGAGATGGTTTGGATCAGCTCCAACGATTATTGGATTCTGACATTAATAGTTTTTTTCCATACTAAAGGTTCAAGCGAATGATTTTGAAGTAACTAAGGTGTGGATGAGCTTATTCACGTTACTGGCTGAATTTGGAACCCAATACAAACCAGAGGGGTCAAGTCCATCCTCACCAATGGCTCCTGTATAGAACCGCTTAGCAAAGGTCTGAAAAAGCAATTTCGGATCGTCAAACAATCCTCTATTGGCTTCCATGTAATCCAGAAACAAGGACACGGCTTGAATAAATCCATTCATAACGGAGTTACTCACACCGTTCGCCTCTAGCTTGAGTAGGTAGTCCGTGACCGTACTTAACTCGCCCTGCTCAGTTAGCAAGATCGGCAGTTGGCTTTGATGCCCGTATTGTCCTCTACAATCATTGCTCTAACTTTTACTGATGAAAAACTATGCTTTCCCCATACACAATGTACATACTATTTACCTAAAGCGTTAGTTGTGCAATAAAAAGGCAGATTTCTCTGCCTTAATACACAATATACACCCTTTAAGTTACTATATATAACTAATGCGAGGTTCTTATCTCTCAGTAGGTATTGAATTTAATTAATTACCAACCTGTAATTTCACGTAACGCTTTGCCAATATCCGCCAGTGATTTAGTGGTTTTAACGCCAGCATCTTCTAAGGCTTTAAATTTATCTTCAGCAGTACCTTTACCGCCTGCGATAATCGCCCCCGCATGGCCCATGCGCTTACCCGCAGGTGCCGTTACACCAGCGATGTACGAGACAACAGGTTTAGTTACATTAGCTTTAATGAAGGCCGCAGCTTCTTCTTCAGCTGTACCACCGATTTCACCAATCATTACAATTGCTTCAGTCTCAGGATCTTCTTGGAACAGTGTTAAGATATCAATAAAGCTAGAGCCAGGAATTGGGTCACCACCAATACCAACACAAGTTGATTGACCAAAACCTTCATCAGTTGTTTGTTTAACAGCTTCATAAGTCAAGGTACCAGAGCGTGATACAATCCCAACTTTACCTTTCTTATGAATATGACCCGGCATAATGCCGATCTTACATTCATCAGGAGTAATAACGCCTGGACAGTTAGGACCAACCATCACTACACCCGCTTGATCAAGTTTGATTTTAACCTCAACTAAATCCAAGGTAGGAATACCTTCTGTGATAGTCACAATCAACTTAATGCCTGCGTCAATGGCTTCTAAAATCGCATCTTTACAAAATGGTGCAGGTACATAAATAACAGAAGCCGTAGCGCCTGTTGATTGAACCGCTTCACTTACCGTATTAAATACAGGTAAGCCTAAATGCGTTTGACCACCTTTACCAGGTGATACGCCGCCAACCATTTTTGTGCCATATTCAAGTGCTTGCTCAGAATGGAATGTACCTTGCCCACCAGTGAAACCCTGACAAATTACTTTAGTATCTTTATTAATTAAAATGCTCATTATTTGCCACCTACCGCTTTCACAGATTGCACAGCTGCATCTGTTAATGATGTTGCTGCAATAATATTTAAACCAGACTCCGCTAAAATTTTACGACCTAATTCAGCGTTATTACCTTCTAAACGAACAATAACCGGTACTGATACACCCACTTCTTCAACTGCACCGATAACACCGTCAGCAATTAAATCACAACGTACAATACCACCAAAAATGTTCACTAATACCGCTTCTACTTTATCGTCAGATAAAATAATTTTAAACGCTTCAGTTACACGCTCTTTTGTTGCACCGCCGCCTACGTCTAAGAAGTTTGCAGGGTTACCACCGTGTAAATGAACGATATCCATTGTGCCCATTGCTAAACCAGCACCGTTAACCATACAACCGATGTTACCATCCAGGGCAACATAGTTTAGCTCCCACTGCGCAGCATGCATTTCACGTGCATCATCTTGCGTTGTATCATTAATTTCATTTAATGCTTTTTGACGGTACATCGCATTAGAGTCGATAGAAATTTTGCCATCTAAACAGATCAAATCATCTTCACCTGTCACTACAAGCGGGTTAATTTCTAACAAAGATAAATCTTTTTGTTGGAAGATAGTGGCTAGGCCCAAAAATATTTTAGTAAATTGACCAATCTGTTTACCAGAAAGACCTAATTTAAACGCTAATTCACGACCTTGGTATGCCTGTGCACCCACTAGTGGGTCAACAGTCACTGTATGAATAAGTTCAGGTGTTTCTTCAGCCACCTTCTCAATTTCAACACCACCTTCAGTAGATGCCATGAACGTAACTCGTTGTGAAGCACGGTCAATAACAGCACCTAAATATAATTCATTAGCAATGTCGCTACAGCTTTCTAATAGCAGTTTGTTTACTGGCTGACCATTAGCATCTGTTTGATAAGTTACTAAGTTTTTACCTAACCATTTATTAGCAAATTCACGAATAGACTCTTTAGAATCAACTAACTGTACACCGCCCGCTTTACCGCGACCACCAGCATGTACTTGACATTTGATTACCCATTTGTCGCCGCCTAATTTAGACGCGGCATTAACGGCATCTTCTCCACTATCACAGGCAACACCCTGTGGAACTGGTAGACCGTACTCTTTAAATAGCTGTTTTGCCTGATATTCATGCAAATTCATGTTTGATTTCCATTTGTTGAGTTAAACTTAATAGCTCGTAAGCCGTGAGTGTAAAAACAATTTATGAAATTAGCTGCCTACATTTAGGCAGCTAAGGAAGGGATACTGAAGCGTGGAATTAAATGTCTAATAATAGACGAGTTGGATCTTCTAGTAGCTCTTTAATTGTTACCAAGAATCCTACTGATTCTTTGCCATCAATTAAACGATGATCATACGAAAGTGCTAAGTACATCATAGGTAATATCTCAACTTTACCATCAACAGCCATTGGACGCTCTTGAATTTTGTGCATACCTAAGATTGCAGCTTGTGGAGGGTTGATAATTGGTGTTGAAAGTAACGAACCAAATACACCACCGTTAGTCACAGTGAAGTTTCCGCCCATCATTTCGTCAACCGTTAATTTACCGTCACGGCCTTTGATTGCAAGGTCACGAATACCCTGTTCAATCTCAGCAACACTCAGTGTATCTGTGTCACGTAATACTGGTGTTACCAAACCACGTGGCGTAGATACTGCGATGCTGATATCGAAGAAGTTATGATAAACAATATCATCACCATCAATCGCTGCATTTACTTCTGGGTAACGTTTTAATGCTTCTGTTACCGCCTTAATGTAGAAAGACATGAAGCCTAAACGGATACCGTGTTTTTTCTCAAACACTTCTTGATATTGTTTACGAAGATCCATGATAGGTTTCATGTTCACTTCATTGAAAGTGGTTAACATTGCCGTCGAGTTTTTCGCTTCTAACAGACGCTCAGCAACACGTTTACGAAGGCGAGTCATTGGAACACGTTTATCACTACGCGCTGCAACAGCTGCTACGATATCAACCTTAGGTGCAGTTTCGCTTTTGTTCTTATCTGTGCGGAATTTTTCAACGTCTTCACGAGTGATAACACCACCTTTACCAGAACCTTTAATGTCACGCGCATCAATATCTTGCTCTAACATTAAACGACGAACAGATGGGCTTGCATCTGCAGCTTTAGCTGGTGCTTTTTCTTCAACAACTTCTTCCTCTTTAGCAGCTGGAGCATCACCTTCTTCAAGTTTTGCTAACAGTTGCTTAGATAAAACCGTTGCGCCTTCATCTTCAATAATTTCTTTTAAAATACCTGTTGCAGTAGCCGGTACTTCAAGCACTACTTTGTCAGTTTCGATTTCAACTAACACTTCATCGCGCTCTACAAAATCGCCAGGATGTTTATGCCAAGTTGCCACTGTTGCATCTGCAACTGATTCAGGCAATTCTGGAACTAATACTTCAATCATAATTAATACTTCCTACTATAAATTTTATATAATTAAATTTAATTTTGATTACTCTTCATCAAAACCAAGTGCTTCATTGACTAATGCTTTTTGCTGCTTAACATGCAGTGACATATAACCTACAGCAGTTGATGCCGATGCTGCACGACCTGCGTATTGCAAGTTAGCACCTTCAGGCAGAACACTTCTAAAGTTATGTTGACTACAGTACCAAGCACCTTGATTTTGTGGTTCTTCTTGACACCAAACAAATTCTTTAACATGCGCGTATTGTTCAATTATGTCGTTTAACTCGTCCATTGGGAAAGGATAAAGCTGCTCAATACGAACGATTGCAACGTTATTCAATTCTTCACTGCGACGTTTTTCTAATAATTCGTAGTAAACTTTACCACTACAAAGTATCACGCGATCTACCGCTTTAGCATCTAATTCATCCACTTCACCAATCGCATTTTGGAATGTACCAGACGATAGTTCATCTAAAGTAGATACCGCCATTGGATGACGTAATAATGATTTAGGTGACATCACGATTAGTGGACGACGCATAGATCGAATCACTTGGCGACGTAACATGTGATAAACCTGTGCTGGTGTAGAAGGTACACAAACTTGCATATTATGCTCAGCACATAATTGTAAGTAACGCTCCAAACGTGCAGATGAATGCTCAGGACCTTGACCTTCATAACCATGTGGCAGCAACACAGTCAGACCACACATACGGCCCCATTTTTGCTCACCTGATGATAAGAATTGGTCAAATACAACCTGTGCGCCATTTGCAAAGTCACCAAACTGTGCTTCCCAGATACATAGACCTTTAGGAGCTGCTGTTGAGTAACCGTATTCAAATGCTAATACCGCTTCTTCTGATAATACTGAATCATGTACATCAAAATGGCCTTGCTCATCTGAGATATTTTGAAGTGGGATATAACGGCCCGCTTCAGATTGCTCATGTAAAACAGCATGGCGATGGAAGAAAGTACCACGACCTGAATCTTGACCGACTAAGCGAATGTTGTAACGTGAATCTAGTAACGTTGCGTATGCTAAGTTTTCAGCAAAACCCCAGTCACATAATTTTTCACCACGAGCCATCATCAAACGATCTTTATAGATTTTTGCAACACGCGAGTGCTGTACTTGATCTTCAGGGTATTGGCTAATAGATTCTGCAAGCTCTCTTAAACGATCTTTTTGGAAAGATGCTTCATAAGGAGACTGCCAAGTATGTTTAAGGTAAGGTGTCCAATCAATAGAGTTTTTACCTTGCATCTCTTGCCATTCTTTAACTACACATTCGCCGTTATCTAACGCATCACGATAAGTAGTGATTAAGCTTTTCGCATCTGCACCGCTAATGACGCCTTCGCTTTCTAACTGTTTAGAGTATATTTCACGTGGTGTAGGATGCTTTTTAATCTTTTTGTACATCAAAGGCTGTGTTGCACTAGGCTCATCAGCTTCATTGTGACCATGACGGCGGTAACAAACTAAATCAATGACAACATCACGTTTAAACTTGTTGCGGAAATCAATCGCAATTTGTGTTGCATGCATAACCGCTTCAGGATCATCACCATTAACATGAAAAATAGGTGCTTGGACCATTTTTGCAATATCAGTACAGTAACGTGTAGAACGTGTATCTTCACGGTCAGAGGTAGTAAAACCAACTTGGTTATTAATCACGATACGAATAGTACCGCTTACTTTGAAGGCTCTTGCTTGTGACATATTAAATGTCTCTTGCACAACACCTTGACCAGCAATTGCCGAATCACCATGAATAGTAATAGGCAGTACACTTTCACCAATACCATTTAGACGCTCTTGACGCGCACGTACCGACCCAAGTACTACTGGGTTAACGATTTCTAAATGTGATGGGTTAAAGGCTAGTGATAGGTGGACGTTACCTTTAGGCGTTTTAAAGTCACTACTGAAACCTTGGTGATATTTCACATCACTTGAGCCATCAATATTCGCATGTTTACCAGCAAACTCATTGAAAAGATCAGTCGGTTTTTTACCTAAGACATTAACCAGTACATTTAGACGACCACGGTGAGCCATACCAATAACTACCGCTTCAGCACCCTGCTCTCCAGAGCGACGAATCAACTCCTTAAGCATTGGAACAAAAGAATCACCACCTTCTAATGAGAATCGTTTTGCACCAGGAAATTTAGAACCAATGTAACGCTCTAAGCCTTCAGCAGCTGTTAACTCTTCAAGGAAACGTTGTTTTGCTTCATTGCTAAAAGAGGGACGACTTTCACTTGATTCGATGCGATTTTGAATCCAACGCTTTTCATCTGTATCCGTGATGTGCATGTATTCCACACCTAACGAACCACAATATGTACGTTTCAAAGAAGCTACTAAATCTTTTAAGATCATCGTTTCATTGCCAGCAGCAAATGAACCTACGTTAAAGTTGGCATCAAAATCAGATCCAGTTAAATCATGGTAAAACGGGTCTAATTCTTTAATCGTTTCGCTTTTAGTTAAACCAAGTGGATCTAGGTTAGCTGCTTCATGGCCACGGTGACGGTATGCACCGATCAATTGCAACACTTTTACTTGTTTAGCATCATTATGAACAGCCCCTTGAGGAGGAGTGAAACATTTTGGCGCTTTAGCCGCATGTTTCATCTGTTCGCGGATAATGGAGTGTCGCTCTTCTGGCGTGTCACTCACACTTGGTAATTCATCAAAGACTTCACGCCAATTAGCATCCACTGAACATGGATCATCTAAATAAGACTCATAAAGGTCTTCAATATAAGTGGAATTTGCCCCGGAAAGATGCGATGAGGCTAACCAAGTTTCCATAACATTAGTTGGCATTAACGTTCCTTATATTATTATGATTATTTCACTAATCATGTGTAAATTAGTAATTAAACAGCGCGCTGTAATAACATCGATTTGATTTTACCAATTGCTTTAGTTGGGTTTAATCCTTTAGGACAAACACTAACGCAATTCATGATACTGTGACAACGAAAAACACTAAATGCATCATCTAAATTCGATAAGCGTTCTTCAGTTGCACTATCTCGGCTGTCAATGAGAAAACGATAAGCAGCTAATAAACCAGCTGGACCGATAAACTTATCAGGATTCCACCAGAATGAAGGACAAGATGTTGAACAACATGCACATAAAATACATTCGTACAAACCATCGAGTTTTTCACGTTCTTCTGGAGACTGTTTAAACTCTCCAGCAGGTGGTGTTCGGTCATCGTTAATTAAAAATGGTTTCACTTTTTCATACTGAGTATAAAACTGTGACATATCGATAACTAAATCGCGTATCACAGGCAAACCTGGTAGTGGACGGATAATTACTTTTTTGCCTGTTGATAACACATCAGACAATGGCGTAATACATGCAAGCCCATTTTTACCATTCATATTGACACCATCAGATCCACAAACACCTTCACGGCATGAACGACGGAATGACAGAGATGCATCTTTTTCTTTTAATAAAATAAGTGCATCTAATACCATCATGTCAGAACCTTCAGGTACATCTAACGATGCATCTTGCATATAAGGTTTAGCATCAACATCAGGGTTGTAACGGTAAATTGAAAAATTAATATTCATATCTATAAACCTTCTAGTAAACACGCGCTTTAGGTGGGAAAGCTTCACGTAGTACTGGCGCCATATTCACGTCACGTTTACACATACTTTCTGTTTCTGCGATATACATACTATGATGTAACCAGTTTGCATCATCACGATCGGGGAAATCGAAGCGGCTATGTGCACCACGACTTTCTGTACGGTAGTTAGCTGATTTAGCAGTCGCTAAAGCAGTTTCCATTAAATTATCTAACTCTAAACATTCGATACGATCAGTATTAAATTCACTGCTCTTATCACTTAACTTAGCATTTTTAAGACGCTTACGAATATTTTCAAGTTCAGCCAGACCTTCAGCCATCGCCGGACCATCGCGGAATACACCGAAGTTATTCTGCATACACTCTTTTAAGTCTTTGCGTATTTCGTTAGGACATTCAGTACCGTCACCTTTCTCCCAACGATTGTAGCGTTCTAATGCAGCTTCGATATTCGCTTCAGTTGGTGCTTTAGAAGTGTTTTCAACACTTAATACTTTACCAAGGTGCTTACCTGCAGCACGACCAAATACGACTAAATCTAATAAAGAGTTACCGCCTAAACGGTTAGCACCATGAACAGATACACAGGCAATTTCACCTACTGCAAACAATCCTTTTACTTCAACATCTTTACCGTCTTGATCAAGTTTCAATACTTGCCCATTAACCGTTGTAGGTACACCGCCCATCATATAATGACAAGTAGGAATAATTGGAATTGGCTCATGCACTGGATCTACATGTGCAAAAGTACGTGATAAGTCACATACACCTGGTAGACGACTTTCTAGAACCTCTTTACCCAGATGATCTAATTTCAATTTAATGTGCGTCCCCCAAGGTCCCTCACATCCACGTCCTTCACGGATTTCAATCATAATTGAACGAGCAACCACATCACGACCCGCTAAATCTTTAGCGTTTGGCGCGTAACGCTCCATGAAACGTTCACCATCTTTATTTAAAAGATAACCGCCCTCTCCTCGACAACCTTCTGTTACCAAAGTTCCAGCACCAGCAATCCCTGTTGGGTGAAATTGCCACATTTCCATATCTTGTACGGGTACACCTGCACGCAGAGCCATACCAATACCATCACCTGTATTGATGTGTGCATTGGTTGTTGAAGCGTAAATACGACCAGCACCACCTGTTGCCAGCACAGTAGCTTGTGCTTTAAACATACATACTTCACCGGTTTCTATTTCAATGGCAGTACAACCAACCACATCACCATCATCATTTTTAACTAAATCAAGTGCGTACCATTCAGAAAACACGGTCGTTTTATTTTTAATATTTTGTTGGTATAAGGTATGTAACAAAGCATGACCAGTTCGGTCAGCAGCAGCAGCAGTACGTGCGGCTTGTTCGCCACCAAACTCTTTAGATTGACCACCGAAAGGACGTTGGTACACAGAGCCATTTTCAAAACGAGAAAACGGTAATCCCATATTTTCAAGTTCACGTACTGCTTCAGGCCCTTCGTTACACATATATTCAATAGCGTCTTGATCACCAATGAAGTCAGAACCTTTAACCGTATCGTACATATGCCACTGCCAATTATCTTCATGTGCATTACCTAACGCAACAGTAATACCACCCTGAGCAGATACAGTGTGAGAGCGCGTTGGGAATACTTTACTGATCAACGCACAGCTTTTTCCTTCTTGCGAAATTGATAATGCCGCGCGCATACCTGCACCACCAGCACCAATTACAATCGCATCAAATTCTCTAATTGGTAAACTCACTTAAACACCCCACAAAATTACAAAGCCAAAAATAACATACGCAAATGCCACTGTTGTTAACACAAACTGTAATGTGCCACGAAGTAACGTACATTTAACGTAATCCGTTAGTACTTGCCATAGTCCGATCCATGCATGTACTAACATCGCAACTAAAGCTAATAGGGTCATTACTTTAGTGAATGTTAATGAGAAAAAGCCTGTCCAAACTTGGTAAGTTAGGTCTGCAGTTGCTACAAAGCCCACAAGATATAAAATGTAGGCTAATAGAATAACTGCACTGGCACGTATCAAGATGTAATCATGTACACCACTTCGTCCAAAAGTACCTGCGATTTTTACCATACTAAAATCCCCGCTAAGATTGATAATACAACAGTGATACCGAAGCCCACTTTTGCACTTAATGAAGCACTGTCTAACTCTTCCCAATGACCCAAATCTTGAATCATGTGACGAATACCAAAGACTGCATGGTATGCCAAGCCAGTTAATGCTCCCCAAAAGATAAATTCAACGATAAACATATCAAGGTAACCTTGAACACGTTGGAAATCTTCAGCGGATGATAATGAACAGTTTAGAAGGATGAGGAATATTGCTAAAGCAATAAAAACGATGATCCCAGATACACGATGCAAAATAGAAGCAATGGCGGTAATGGGAAATTTAACCGTGGATAGGTCTAAGTTTTTGGGTCTCTCTTTGCGCACAATTTATCTCTTTATTAATGGCCAAAAGTTAGGGGTTGGTTTACAGACGCTATTGTTATCACAATGTTAACAACTTGTGATGGTCAATTCTATCTTTTGTGAGCTAAGCACGAAAAAAAACAAACTTTGTGACAGATAAAACACAAAAAATAATTAACTCAAACATCAGGATATCAGAGACTTGAACGAACTTGTAGTCCTAATTTTGTTAATGGATTTTAAGGTGTAAAAGTTGCTTAGTATCTCGCAAAGGTTAAATGTTAAATTTGACAATCTGAAATTTAGACTGTAAAAATATGCCATCAAAATACGGACTAATAATAAAGATAATAAGATATAGAAGATAAGAATCATTATAATTTACAGACAAGGGGAAAATAATGTCGGATAAAATCGCAATACTTCAGTTACCAGGGCAAGAGCCTGTTGAACTTCCTATTCATCAAGGATCTGCTGGTAACGATGTAATTGATATCCGTAGCTTAGGTCAGTCAGGCTACTTCACTTACGATCCTGGTTTTCTAGCAACAGCTTCTTGTGAATCTGCAATTACTTACATCGATGGTGAAAAAGGTGTTCTATTACACCGCGGTTACGCAATCGATGAATTAGCTGAAAAGTCAGATTATCTAGAAGTATGTTACCTACTCTTAAACGGTAAATTACCGACAGAAGATGAGTTCGCGAAATTCAAACACACTGTATTACATCATACTATGTTGCATGAGCAACTTGTCGCATTCTACCGTGGCTTCCGCCGTGATTCACATCCAATGGCGATCATGGTTGGTGTAGTTGGCGCACTTTCAGCTTTCTACCATGACTCTTTAGATGTTGCTAATGAATCATGTCGTGAAATTGCTGCTTTCCGTCTAATCTCTAAAGTACCAACGCTTGCAGCGATGAGTTACAAATATTCAGTTGGCCAACCATTCATGTACCCTGATAACACATTATCTTATGCGGGTAACTTCTTAAAAATGATGTTTGGTATTCCATGTGAAGAGTATGTTGTTAATCCAGTATTAGAAAGCGCAATGGATAAAATTTTAATCCTTCATGCAGACCATGAGCAAAATGCTTCTACCTCTACAGTACGTTTAGCAGGTTCTTCAGGTGCTAACCCATTTGCTTGTATTGCTGCTGGTATCGCATCATTATGGGGCCCTGCTCACGGTGGTGCAAACGAAGCTTGTTTAGCAATGTTAGAAGAGATTGGTAGCGTTGACCGCATTCCAGAGTTTGTTGCTAAAGCAAAAGACAAGAATGACCCGTTCCGCCTAATGGGCTTCGGTCATCGCGTATACAAAAACCATGATCCACGTGCTACTGTAATGCGTAAAACTTGCCATGAAGTATTAGAAGAATTAAACATCGATGATCCACTTTTAGATGTAGCAATGGAATTAGAGCGCATTGCGTTAGAAGACCCATACTTCATAGAGAAAAAACTATACCCTAACGTAGATTTCTACTCAGGTATCGTTTTACGCGCAATGGGTATCCCACGTACCATGTTTACAGTTATCTTTGCTGTATCTCGTACTATCGGTTGGATTTCTCATTGGAAAGAGATGCTTGATCAACCAGGTCAAAAAATTGGTCGTCCTCGTCAGTTATACACTGGTGAAACTGACTTAAAATACCCAGAAAAGTAATTAATAGTCACACCACTTAGTGGTAAACTATAATCTTAAGCCAGTCTCTTGACTGGCTTTTTTATGGAGTTCACTGACCAACAATGACAAAACGTTTAATTGTACTATCTGAAGATAACTTATCTTTTCCTGACCCAGAAAATGCGTTAGATGATCCCGATGGTTTATTAGCGATTGGGGGAGACTTATCCGTACCCCGCCTTCACAATGCTTATCAACAAGCTGTATTCCCCTGGTTTTCTGAAGGAGAACCTATTTTATGGTGGAGCCCTAAACAGCGTGCAGTGATCAAGCCTAAAGAGGTTCATATTAGCAAAAGCATGGCTAAATTTATTCGTCAAACCACACTAACGGTCACCATTAATCACGCTTTTACTGAGGTTATTAAGGCATGTTCTCAGCCACGTAAAACGCAAGCAGAAACCTGGATCAGCTCTGATATCATCCATGCTTACGCTGAGTTGCATCAACAAGGCAAAGCACACTCGATTGAAGTCTGGTTGGACAAACAACTTGTTGGTGGTTTATACGGTGTTAATGTCGGTGCTATTTTTTGTGGGGAGTCGATGTTTCATCGCCATACTAATGCCTCAAAATTAGCTTTCATTGCATTATGCCAACATTTTCAACAACATGGCGGACACTTGATCGATTGCCAAATGAGCACGCCGCACCTAGCCAGTTTAGGCGTCAAAGAAGCTTCACGTGGCGAGTTTTTGAACGCGTTATCACAGTTTAAATCGCAGGCTATTACAGAGAGTTGCTGGGATAAACAGTCTCTAACTGTTTAATAATGAATATAAAACAGCGCACTACTTCAGTACGCTGTTATATCTTCTTCTTAGAGTTGTGATTTAATGGCTTTTAACACCATTTTTCGAGTAATTAACCCTACATAGACATTATCCTCATCCAATACAGGGTACATTTTAGGTTTTTCTTTGATCATCTTTTGCGCTAAATCAACGATACTCAACGTTGAATGAATGCTCAATGGCGCGCTAGACATCACATCTTCAACCAAAGCTGAATGGTCACTGTAATAACTTGCCTCAATTAATTTTGCCATACAATCTTGTTCTGATAGCCAACCAACAACATGTCCCTGTTCATTCACTACTGGCCCCCCAATTAGATTTGAATTTAACAACTTGTCCACTGCTGTTTGTAAGTTCATCTCTTTTGTGAAGGCAATGCTTTTACCAGACATGAATTGTTTCACCTGTAAATTATCTAACATATTAAGATCCCTCATTTTTTATGTTGTTTTTTAAATCTAGACCATTTTAATAACAAAGTCGACATTGCAAATTATATAGTGTGATAAACTAACCTTTTCAAATTTCAGCAAAGGGTTTCAATATGGCTTCATTACAGGATCAATTAATGAATTCAGGCTTAGTCAATAAGCAAAAGGCAAAACAAGCACAAACGGAAAAACGCCGTCAAGCAAAGCAAAAGAAGAAAAAAGGCACAGTAGCAGTTTCTGATGTGCAAAAAGCTATTCAAGAAAAAGCAGAACTACAAAAGCAGAAAGATTTAGAGAATAATCAGCAAACCCAACAGGAGCTTGCTGTTAGAGCCGCACACGGAAAACTGATTCAAATGATCGCGCAGCATTGTGAAAAAGATTATCAAGGAGATCTGGATTACCATTTCACCTATGACAATAAAGTGAAACGTATTGCTGTAACACCTAAAATCCAACAAGGTTTGATCAAAGGCAGTTTTGCGATTTGTGTATTAAATGAAGAGTTTTACTTAATTAACAAAGAAGCAACAGAAAAACTACGCGCTATTGATGAATCAGTCTTAGTGGCTTTGCATGATCAAAGTCAAGTTGAAGAAACCAGCGATGAAGACGATCCGTATGCAGAATTTGCTATTCCAGATGACTTGATGTGGTAAAAATATAAGAGAAATAAACGACTTATTGCTAGTAGTAGATAAATTAACTATTATTTACTACTAGATTACCCATGCACGGCCCACCAAGCGAGATAGCAATATTTATGAACTTCAAGGATTACCAACCTCAAATCAATGCATTAATACCCTATAGAAATAAACCAGATTTCAATAGCATGCTTGATAAAATATTTTTTGGGGAGAGTCAAAGTGATAAATTCCTAGTAAAAATGGAAGTGAATCGCTTAGTAAAACCTTGTACACGTATTATAGACTTACGTGAAAAAGTGATTGATAAAGCAGAGCAATACGAACACCTTGATATTACGCATTATTTAACTGTCTCTGCAAATAAAGCCCTAAAAGCAGCGTTAAAACTGTATGGTGGTTACACAATAGGCGTTTATGAGCATGTGTTAAATCATGTGCAAAAAGTGAAGCAGATTCAAAATGAAAAAGCATTACAAGCTAATGTGCTAGAAGTTAATGAAAACATTACCGAAAATATCGAGCTCAATAATCATCGCAGGCAAGCCGCTGCGCGGATGTTTTTTGTTTCTAAAGTAAATATCGTGTTAGCCAATGGTGATGTACTTGCTGCCGCCACTTCCAATATTTCCGTGACGGGAATAAAAGTTAAATTACCAGAGCAAGAACAACACTTAGCCGATCAACTCGTTCAGGTCATCTTCACTGGGTTAAGCAATGACTATAAAGACAAAGCGATCAGCAATAAAAAAATCAATTATCGATTAGTAAAACAACAGCAAGAGCGTACCGGTTTTTACCTGTATTTGAATATAGAAGATGATAAACCAGATTTTGTAAAATTTATTCAAGGTTTTATTCGTTCAAACCAACACAAGTATAAGTTAGATGTACTTTATTACTTTAGAGTTGCGCGTGAAAAGGCATTAAAAAACAGCACATTGAATGCTTTGAACACCCTACCTATTTTTTTAAACGCAGAAGCAAACAAACCTATTCTGTTCATGCTACGAAATGCCGTTAATAAAGAGGTTTTAAATCAATGGCGTTGTAATAATTCGAATCAATTGCCCTTTCTATTTAGTACTGCACGTTTAGCTGCATTACTAAACACAACGGACACACTAATAACGACTACGGTTTATAGCTTCACTTACATTAAAGACGGTGAAGAGTACCTGCTCTCGGCCACCGAGCAAGAATTACAAGCGCAAGGTTTAAAGCACCTATTTATTGAATATGGTAGAAACCAAACTAACTGGCATTGTTACCATCTCACTTTACAACCTTATACCTATCAAGCCGTTAAAAATTATCAGTTAACTGACGTTCGCCCTAAAATTTTCAGCGGTATTTCACATGTGGCAACATTGACCGAAATAGCAACCGATGAAATCATCTCTGTTAACCCTAAAGCTGATAAAGGTAACCCTAATTTACTTAACCGATTTGTGCATAAAGAGACAGAGCAAGGATTTACGCCTACATATGATCTATTTCCGGATGAGTTAAGAAAAGAGGAACGTTACAGTTATACAAGTAACATAGCGCTTAATATTGCTGGGCAAACGTTCACTGCCAAAGTTATTGATTTTTCAGGTTCTGGGCTAAAAATTGCGTTAGCCGCCCCTAAAGCAATAGCAAAACGTAGCCTGATCAAAATTGATTTCACTGATTTACAAAAAGTAACTAAACAACATACGCTCACTAATATCGAATATCGTGTGGTTTCCAGTAGTGCAAAGCATCTCTATCACTTACAAATAGCATCAAGTGAAAGCTATAAAACCATGAAACAGTTCTTTACGCTTTTAGTGAAGAGTAATCCAGCACACTTTAAAGAGATCCCACTTAAGTCACACAAGCAGCCCGTGACTCCGCGTTTACATGAGGCAGCAGAAGCGGCACTTCACCCTGCATTCTTTTATGTAGCAATCACTAATGGTAAGCCGACTATCAGCTTTTCTTCCATTACAGAGTCATCTCGCTCATTAAAGCAACTCTTTAACTTCGACTGTAAGAGCGCGAACCAAAATAACCATATAGCACTTTCTAATAACAAACTATTAGACCGTATTCTCTTTACTCCATTACGTGAAAGCACCATAAGTAATACACCATTCACTATCGAACGCAGTATTTACGTTAAAAAAGTCAAAGATGATAATAATAAATGGAAAATTGAAAGTTACTTAGATGAAGATTTTGAATCAGAATTTGCGAAAAGAGAGTTTATTGTAGAACACAAAAAACTTAAACAACTGCAAATACTACATTACCGACTCAGTACCATCGATGTGCCTAATTTAACGTTAATTAAGTCAGAAATGGATATTATCTCCTGTCACGCAATACATTTAACTAAACGTTTAGAAGAAGAGTTATTGAATATCAAAGTAATGCTACAAGTCATAGATAGAACAGAACAAGTTTTATAAATGTTTATCAGTCAACTGACTTAATAGCGTAGTCATGAGTAGCCTATTGTAACAATACGCTACTCATTATTAAGCGATTACGCTAAAGGTAAAGAAGCATGTAATAAACCTAACGCCCCTTCTAAATCCAAGTTATTTAAAGCAACAGACGCTTTCTCTTGTACAATTGGCTTAGCATGGATTGCAATGCCTAAAGATGAAGCAGCCATCATCACTAAATCATTAGCACCATCGCCAATTGCAACGGTTTGTGACATAGGAATATCAAACTTCTCCGCTAACTCTTGTAAAGTGCGCGCTTTCACATCAGCATTAACGATTTCACCTGTTACTTGACCTGTTAAGGTATTATCGACAATCTCTAACGTATTTGCATAAGCCGCATCAAAGCCGTGATCGTCTTTTAATCTGTTAGCAAAATAAGTGAATCCACCCGAGGCAATAGCCACTTTCCAATTTGCTGCTTTTAGGCCGGCAATTAAAGCGACGAGACCAGGCATCAATGGCATATTGTCAGCGACTTCTTTAATTACACTTTCAGGTGCATTTGCTAATTTTCCAACACGAGTACGTAAACTTTCATTAAAGTCTAGTTCTCCGCGCATCGCAGCCGCGGTAACAGCAGAAACTTGTTCCCCTACTCCATATAAACGCGCAATTTCATCAATACACTCTATTTGGATTGTAGTTGAATCCATATCCATTAATACCAAACCAGGCTTAGCAAAATCGGGTAAGCTTGCTACTAAGGCATAATCAACAGCCGCTTCCTGAGCAAACTGTTTAATTGCAGTATTTAAATCCTCTTTACTTTTATTTAGAGATAATCTGACTAAATTAACGCCTTCAACTTGGCTAATATGACTCACTTTAGCCTGACTAACTGCATTCTCAACTAACAAATTAGTTAACGTATTCAACGTATTTGTGTTTAAATCAGTTCCCATTAAGACTAACTCAGATTGAGTAGCTATATCATTTGAGTCATTAATCAAGAATAATGCATGGTGATTTTCAATCATTGATTGTAAATCAGATTTCCATTGCATAATTGAAATAGGGTTTGAAGGGAGTTGAAGTGTTATAGTCGTTTCCACTGTAAGATGCCTATGGGTTAATTATTGTAAGATTCTGTTATAAAAACAGAATAAAAAGATGAGTCACAAGATAACGATTGCTAATTTATAATGCAAGTCTAGATAGTGTAACGAAAGGGTTAAAGATATGGGTAAGAAATTTTTTTGGATAGTACGACTGTCACAAATAGCAGCAATATTATGCCTATTTGCAATCATTGCTTACCAATTTAATAGCCTACAGAATGAATCTAACGGCGTTCGTTACCAACAAACCGAAAAATTTTCGTACTCACTTACCAATTTAGCCGCAGCAGAGGCTTCACGCTATTTAGCGCAAAAAAACCAAGACGACTTAAAATTATTGATTGATGACCTAAGTGATGACCCAATTGTCAGAGATGCCACCATCTACGATGAATTTGGTAAAATTATTTATCAGTCAGAAAAAGTATTACCCTTACCTGAGTTATTACAATTAGATGAAGAAAATACAACAAAAGTTGAAGGGGTTATTCCACATATTGCCGAGCTGTACTCTGACAATACTAAAATTGGTTATATTCGTGTGACACTCGAGCAAGGGAAAATACTAAGCTTAATTGAAAGCTATCAAGAACGTGGTCTATCAATTTTGAGTCTATTAACCCTACTCGCCTTTATTGCAGGTATGTTATTAACCATCGTTTTTTATAAAAGAGTTAATATTATCTACAAACAATCACTAGCAGAAATTCCAAAATTGATTGAACGTACAAAAACCGAAGCGGCTAAATGGCAGAAAACGGAGCATAAATAAGCACTTAAGCATGCCAGCGCACAAAAATACATCAAACAAACTAAACTTCGCAAAGTTTTATTGACAGTCCCCCAGAGATAAAGCAAAATCACTTTGCTTTCAACAGCTTCTTAATAAGCTCGCTTAACTCAGTTGGTAGAGTGCCGCCATGACATGGCGTAGGTCACTGGTTCAAGTCCAGTAGCGAGCACCACTCTTTAGTTTCATCTCATACAAAAATAAATCTCATTCACTTACCCCCTTAAATTTTAGAACCGATCTCATCACAGCTAAATCTTATAGATTTGACTAAAATTATTTAAAGTTAAAGCTTTCCCCTTCTTTATTAAAAAACAACATTCATCTCCCCTTAAAACCTATACAACCTTCTGACAAACAATAATTATCAATTTAATGTGTAATTAAAATGAAACTATTAAAATTAAAGGCTGTCTTTAATCTGAGTGTGTATTTATCACTACTGTAATTGATTGTATTCAATACAAACGGTATTTAATTATCACTCAGTCATTATATGGATAGTTTTCTTAATCTTTATCTAACTTATTTCAGGTCAAATAAAACAAGTCCATTGATGAGTGTGATTATTCTTACTAAGTAAAATCTTATTTCAACTGTTAGCCATTTTGGTCATAACTGGAGAGTTAAATTATATGTCATTGTTATCTACAAGCATGCGTCATTTTACTTTAAAAAAATTGATAGTAATAAGCAGTTTGTTGCCCAGTTTGGCAATCTCTGATACCACTTTTATTAATGAGACTTTACCAAATGCACAAGCGGCAGATACGCCGAATATTATCTATGCAGTAAATGGAGAATTTAATCGTAATACGGTGATTAATTTAGCGCGTGATTTGGCTAAAGAGTCATATCAAGAACCTGACTCTACACTACCTGCTGAATTACAAGACCTGAACTATGACCAGTACCGAGATATCCGCTTTAACCCAAATGCGTCTATTTGGAAAAATCAATCATTACCTTTTCAAATGCAGCTTTTTCATCGTGGTTTTTACTTTAAAGAAACGGTAGAGGTCGCTATCGTAGAAAATGGCCAATCACAGCATTTACGTTATAACCCTGAAATGTTTACCACAGGAGAAGTAATGCAACGTGCCCTGCCTAATGCCGATGTTGGTTTTGCAGGTATTCGCTTACATAACCCGTTAAATTCACCAGATTACTATGATGAAGTCGCAGTATTTCAAGGTGGTAGTTATTTCCGCTCTCTAGGTAAACACCAAGGTTATGGCTTGTCAGCACGTGGTTTGGCACTGAAAACGGCCGATCCTGAAGGGGAGGAGTTTCCCGCTTTTCGCGCATTTTGGATTGAGAAACCAGCCAATGATAGTAGCTCGATCGTTGTTTATGCTTTGTTAGATAGTCCAAGTACCACTGGTGCTTACCGCTTTACGATTCGCCCTGGCGATAACACTGTAATGGATGTTGAAGCTACCCTATTTCCTCGTGAAGATTTAGATAAAGTAGGCCTCGCGCCCGCAACCAGTATGTTTATGTTCTCTTCTTACGACCGAGACCAAGTAGATGACTTTCGTCCGCGGGTTCACGACTCAGACGGATTATTAATGATTAACGGACGTGGAGATAGATTATGGCGCCCTTTACGTAACCCTAATAACTTAGAGATCAGTGCGTTTAGTGATAATGGTCCCCTTGGTTTTGGTTTAATTCAACGAAACCGTAATTTTAATAATTTTCAAGATTTAGAAGCCAAATATGAGCAACGTCCTAGTTTATGGGTTGAACCTTTAGGTGACTGGGCAAGAGGCTCTGTTGTATTAGTTGAAATCCCAACAGACTCTGAAGTTAACGATAATATAGTTGCTTATTGGGCACCTAACGAGGTGATACCTGCAGGCTCGGAATACCATTTTGCTTATCGTTTATTGTGGGGACAAGCACCCTCACCGAATAAAGGTGAAGCAATCGTTGAAGCAACTCGAAATGGTCGAGCAAGTATTAATGGACCAACTGAAAAACGTTTATTTGTTATTGACTACCGTTTTCCAAATCCAACTGACAACACCAACAATCAAAACCCTACTGCGCACATCGAAAATACAGCGGGTGAAATCCATAACGTGGTTGTCGCTAAAAACCACAATAATGGATACCGTGTTACTTTTGAGCTTGATCCACTTGATGCAGAATTAATTGAATTGAGATTAGACTTACAGTTTACCGATGGCAGAAAAGCGGAAGATTGGATGTATCAATGGACAAAATAATAGATAAAAAAGCAACTCAATCTGTGTGGAAATCCGTTCAACCAGGCATGCCAGATGAACATTTCAAAGAGATGCCCATTCAAACATTAAGTCACTTTGATGCCAGCAGTCAACGCGCTAGCGTTAATCCTAATGGGGTTCGTTCTCAAGCGTTAAGAAGATGGGTCGTGCTAGGGTCATCATTGTTATTGTCTGTTTGGGGCATTAATGAAATGCATGCGGTGTTAGGTGCGAATAACATGACCTTTATTCAATATGTATTTCTGGTTTTATTTGCCCTAACCTTCAGCTGGATAACTATCTCTTTCAGTGCGTCGATTGTTGGCTTCTTTTTAGTATTCAAACAACGCCGAAGAAAACCACAACGCATGGATAATAAATTAGTCGGCCGAACCGCTGTATTAATGCCCACCTACAATGAAGATCCAGATCGTATTTATGCCTCTATTGAAGTGATGGCAACAGCCATCGAACAAGCAGGAGATAATGCTGCATTTGATTGGTTTGTGATGAGTGACACGACAGATCCCGATGTGGCATTAAAGGAGGAAGCTTGTTTTCATCAATTACGTAAACGTGTAAACAATACTATCAAGGTATATTATCGACGACGTCAAAAAAATACAGCAAGAAAAGTGGGTAATATTACAGACTTTTGTACGCGTTGGGGGTCAAGTTACGACCATTTATTAGTACTAGATGCAGATAGCTTGATGGAAGCAGATACCATGCTTGAGTTAGCTCGGCGTATGGAGGCGGATCCAGATTCTGGCTTAATTCAAACTATTCCTCAATTAATTAATGGCACAACATTAATGGCCAGGTTACAACAATTTGCAGCTTGTGTTTATGGTCCTGTTGTTGGTGGCGGCTTGGCGTGGTGGACTCATAAAGAAGGTAACTTTTGGGGGCACAATGCAATTATCCGCACAGAGGCGCTTATGTCTGCGGCGGGTTTACCCGATATTAAAGGAGCCCCACCATTCGGTGGTCATATTTTAAGCCATGACTTTGTTGAGGCATCATTAATTAGACGAGCAGGCTGGAGTGTCACCATTGCAGCCGACCTCTATGGTTCCTACGAAGAGTGCCCTCCTTCTATCACAGATTTAGCCATTCGAGACCGTCGCTGGTGCCAAGGTAACTTACAACATACCCGTATTATAACGGCAAAGGGTCTGCATTGGGTGAGTCGTTCACATTTGTTAACGGGGATAATGTCTTATATCTCTTCTCCGTTATGGCTGATGTTAATTCTAGTAGGGTTAGCGCTCTCTTTACAGGCTGAATATATTCGTCCTGAATACTTTGGCGATGAGTTTTCGTTATTTCCTACCTGGCCGCAAATGGATGCTGCTCGTGCCTTGAGCCTCTTCGCCTTTACCATGGTGATACTTTTTGTCCCTAAAACCTTAGGGTTAATTTCATACTTAATTCATAGCCCCTTAAGAAAAAGTTGTGGAGGTGGATTCATATTGATAATTAGCTTTGTTGTCGAGGTTATTTTGTCAGCCATGATCGCCCCTATTATGATGTTGATTCATAGCGGTGCAGTTTTATCTATTTTGATGGGCCAAGACTCAGGTTGGAATCCACAAAGACGCGACGACGGCAGTTTACCGATTAAACATCTGATTTATAGACACCGTTGGCACATGATAGCCGGTATATTATTAACGGTTGCTGGTTACCTTAATTCTTTAGCTTTGTTAGCGTGGTTGTCACCTGCCATTATCGGCATGTTGTTATCCGTTCCTTTATCAATGTTAACAAGCTCTTGGGCACTTGGTAATTTCATTAAAAAATGCAGAATATTGTCCACACAATATGAAAAAGAACAACCATCTATCCTAATTGCAATGAATGAGGCCAAAAGCATTTATGAGCAATCAGTGAACGATGCACCTGATTTAGCGCGAATGGCTTCAGATCCTAAATGGTATGCACGTCATCTCGCTGTCATCGACGCGATCCCAATTAGAAAGGCTGGACAAGTAGATATCATTGAAGCCACAGCCACAATGAAAATATCCGATGCAAAAAATGTAGCTGAAGCAGTTAGTTACCTTAATAAACAGGAACAAGCTTATGTACTTGCAACACCTGATTTATTTAAAGCATTGTCGGCTTTAGCGAGATAAACCTATCAAACATTATAATTATTTAAAAACACATATTTAGTTAAAGCTATTTCTAAAATAGTTCAGAGAGTTAATAAATGAAGTGTGGAAAACACGCACGTTTTAGAGTCAACTTATTGGAGTTTTTATGAAATTAAAATTACTTGCTGCCATCGTTTTTTCTACCTCGCTCTCATCTTACGCTTCAGAAGCAATAGATAGAACGAAGTTTACATTCGAAGATTTAAAAGCACTCGCTAAATCCTCAGCAGCTCAGCCTTATTCGCCACCGGTTAATCCAGCTCCTGAATTAATCGATAAAATGACTTATGACCAACATTGGAAAATACGTTTCAAAGATGAAAAAACTCTCTACCCAAGTGGGAAGAATGCACCTGTACAATTATTTTATCCTGGCCGTTATTTTCCTGACCCAGTAAGTATTTACACTAGAGACAAAAAAAATGGGGTCACAACGGTGCCTTTTGACAATAACATTTTTGATATGCCAGCTGATAGCCCTGCTCATGACCTTCCCAAGGGCTTTGGATTTGCAGGCTTTAGAGTAATGCGACCGGGCCTTAAACCAGATTGGATATCTTTTTTAGGCGCATCCTATTTTCGAACCGATGGTCCTGAAGGGCAATATGGGTTATCTGCTAGAGGTATTGCGATTAATACAGGCATGAACCAACCTGAGGAATTCCCACGTTTTAAAGCCTTTTGGTTAGGCCCAGCAGAAAAAGAAGGTGAAAGCTTGTCGGTTTGGGCATTGCTTGATGGTCCTTCTATAACCGGAGCCTATCGTTTTGGATTGAGCAAAGATAACAAAGAAGCCAAAGGCCATATTACCTCGGTTACCGCTAATTTATATATGCGAGCCGATGTTGAACGATTGGGAATCGCGCCCTTAACCAGTATGTATTGGTACTCAGAAACAGATAAAACCATTGCTAAAGATTGGCGTCCTGAAATCCACGACAGTGACGGTTTAGCGATTCACACCGGATCTGGACTGCAAATTTGGCGTCCACTCAATAATCCCCTGTCGGTATCGACCACTAGTTTTATTGACAACAACCCGAAAGGTTTTGGCCTCATTCAAAGAGATCGTGACTTCCAGCACTACCAAGATGATGGTGTATTCTACAACAAACGTTCATCAGCTTGGATTAAACCACAAGGTGACTGGGGGACAGGCGCTGTTCAGTTAATTGAAATTCCGACAAAGGATGAAACCTTCGATAACATAGTCGCTTATTGGGTACCTGAAAAAGCGGCCCGTAAAGGTGATGAATTCACATTCTCTTATGATATCGAATGGCGACCACTGGATCCAAAATCTAAAGAGTTAGCAAGTGTTGTTAATACACGACAAGGTTTAGGAGGTATCCCTGGGCAACCGATTCCTGAAAATATCAACAAAATGGTGATTGATTTTGAAGGCCCGCTATTAGCAGGGCTAGATCGTGACAGCGGTATCAAACCTATTGTTGAAGCCAGTAATGGTGAAATCCTAGAGCCTATTCGAGCCTATCCAATTGTTGGAACCAACCAATGGCGATTAACTTTTGACATCAAACAGGCTAATACCAACCCTGTGAATATACGCGCTTATTTAGTCAATAAACAAGGTGAATCTATCACTGAAACTTGGGTCAGTGATGTGAGAGTCAATATTCAATAATGTTAATGTTTAGTTTACGTGGCAGGTTCAACCTTGAACTGCCACGTAAATTTAATTAAAAACGCTGAGTAATAAATCGTTATCTGTTTAACAATCTATTTCAGAATATTGCATGATTTGATTGGTTAAATTATCTTGGAAACTATGATAAATCTCATCTGTTAATTCAGGGTAAGACATAATAACTAGCGGATGAGCCTCTGTTTCATTACGATAAGAAGGATGTATATGCTCTTTATCACTGACCACAAAACCCAGGCGCTGATAAAAGGCTTTACGCTTTTTAGAAATGCTATCCACGGGCGGATCTATTTCTAATAAAATGGTCTTATCTGCGACCTTTTTAAGATGTTTCAAAGTACGTGTGCCTAGGCTTTTGCCTCTTGCTAAAGGTGTGATCGCAAAATGTTCAATATAAATAAAATCATCTTTATTCCACGTTAATAAAATGCCTAACAAATCCCCTTCTAGCTTTTTAATAATAATAAAATGGTAATCGCTGTCAGTTAAAGCAGCAATCTGATCAAACTTAGCCCTTCTTTCAAAAATCGGAAAGCTCTTTTCATAAATGGCAAAAGCTTTTTCAAAATCAGGATGATGTTTATCCTCTACTCTTTCGAACACTAACATAATTTCTTACCTTGTTATTGCCAACACCCTAGCTTAAATGTTGACTTTGAATTAATCAGTAATCACCGATTAATACCAATTGTATTAA
>NZ_QOCB01000021.1 GCF_003318165.1 Psychromonas sp. B3M02 | reverse complement strand
ACTAAAGTGGGTGAGCATCAGTTACCGTCGTTTAAACTTGTTATATTACGTGACACCCGAATGGATACTAGAAAATGGTGGAAATTTTGAACTATGGGATGCAAAGGTCACTGTTCCTGAGACAATTGTTGCTAAGTTCAATCGTTTATTAGTGATGGAAACGAACGATAGATCATGGCATTCGGTGAGCCCAGTTGTGACTGATACACCACGCTGTTGTGTTTCAAATTATTATTTCTCGGAAATATCTCCTAGTGGTTTAGACTCTTTTCATGTGACCTCCTTTACAGGTCGACCGGGCGAATACTGGAAAAGAAAGGTAGGGGTTATTGATAATTTCCTGCGTAATACCATCTCAAAAACCATTAAAATAGGCCGAGGTAAAAACCTGATCAATAAAACCAAATAGATAGCGCCTATAAAACGGTTAATTTTGCCTTTTTAAGTTAATCGTAAGAGGGCAATATTGATAAGTTACTTGGTTATAGTACGTAATCACTCGCTATCCTGATTTTTATTAACTTATCTAGTGGTGCAAGTCATTCCCCATTTAAGTGCGAATAAGTGCTTATCCAATTTAATTTACTTGGTTAAAAATGATGTCAGTAGTCCCTCCTTATTATCATAGCCTCTAGTTATTACTCGCTTGCAAGTCGTCATAGATTGAATTCACCCCCTAATTTCAGCTTTCACCTTAAGCTGGTATAGATTGTGCTTTTATTTGTCCGATCGGATTAATTGTTTGTGTTCCATGAATAATTGATTTGATTAAATAGGATAAATATTGAAATTGAACATTGGAAAGTTAATTTAAAATAAATATGAGGATAAGTGGGTATGGGGCATTTGAGAGTAATAAAAACGTTGTTAGTGGCAGGGGTAGCGTTATTTGCGGGGTTAGTTTCTTATAATAACATTGTGGATTATGGCTCTAATTATGCCTTTGTAGAACATGTACTTACCATGGATACAACCTTTGAAGGTAATCAGTTGAAATCGCGCGCCATTGAGTCAACATTTTTACATAATCTGTTTTATTGGTTGATTATTGCGAGTGAAGGACTGGTTAGTTTGTTATGCCTTTTAGGCGCAATCAACATGCTTAAAACCTTGACCCAAGATAAAGCTCAATTTAACCAGGCTAAAAAGTTAGCGAATATAGGGTTATTTGTAGGGATTATTTTATGGTTTACTGGTTTTATGACAATTGGTGCGGAATGGTTCTTAATGTGGCAATCACCTATTTGGAATGGGCAAGAGGGAGCATTTCGATTTATTGTTATTTTGTTTCTGACATTAGGGTTTATTAATCAATATGAGGATGCTTCAAACTAAGTGAGATTGCTGCTTAATATTGTAGAAAGGCATCACCTTTACTAGGTTTCGCGCCTAGCAAAGGTGAATGTTCATTTTGCCTTTTTAAATGCTAAAAAGGTGCGTAGCTATCGGCTACACTGTGTACTTCTGTCCAACGTTCACTTGCTGGTATGCTTGGTCTTTCAATATTTGGGTACGGAACTTGTCCTCTATCACCAAATAACCACATTACAAAGTTAGTTCGTTCACCACTTCTGATCGGTTGTGCTGTGTGAACAACAGATCCTCGGTGTAACATCGCGCTACCCGGTGTAAATTTAAGCGGTACTAATTGACGGGTGTTTTGGTCATAAAAGTCCACGCTTGAACCAGTAAACTCTTCTCCTGGTACATTTAAATTTACGTTTAATGTAACAGCTGATGCGTCCGAATGTGGGCGAAGAGAGCTATCAGTCGTTGGTTTATAGTTAATAGAAAAACCAAATGTTTGTGTATCAAACCCGATTATTTCAGGGAATAATAGGCGCGAAATTGGTCGCATATAAACATCTAACACCTCTTGATAAAAAGCTTGGAAGCTCGGTGCTGCAAAGTAACCTTCAGAGCGTTTATCTAACATTGCCCCACCACGGTTTAAAGCAATACCGTAAGGTGGTCGTAATGGAATTTGTGAATTCCACGCGCTTTCTAAATACGCTCTTAATTCCGCTAATTTTGTAGGGTCAAACAATTGTAATTGATACACGTCTGGCGCTACTTCTGTTAGTAGATCTTTAACTGCTAATTCTTTGCTAGGGTCTTGCCAAGCTTGAGTGACTGCTTCACATAACTCTTTATCAAAAAGACTACCGTTTAATAGGAATAAACTTTCCTCTGTTTTTTCCCATTCAGCCCAGGCATCAACTAAGGTTGATTTATTAGTATCCCAGAAATGTTGTACTGAAGATTCTCTGTATAACATTGCTGCTTGAGAAGGTAATCTAAGTTCTTGTGCTCTTTGTAATTGCATTGCAGACATAATATTTACTCCACTATTTAGGTCGCCTTTATTGGCGTTGAAGTTAATTTATTCCAATTGCTTTTGTTGATAAACAGGACTTATAACGAAACAGATTCAAGGTTTTGTATATAATGGCGGGTGTTAAGTGGTTTCTGTTTTTATAACTACAATAAGGCAATATATTTAAAGCATTCATTTAACACTGTATTCTGTACTATGAGCAACATAGTCATATTAATATTAAAGGGTAAACATGGTTCAATTATTTATAGGCGGTGTACGCAGTGGTAAAAGTGACGCTGCAGAAGATCTGTTATTAGAATTGACTAAAAACAATGCATTGAAGCCTGCTTACATCGCCACTAGTATTGCCTTTGGTGAAGAAACTATTGAACGTATCAAACTACATCAACAAAATCGTGAGTTGCGTTTTGGACAACCAATCACCACCCATGAATTGAATTATCAAACATTAGATCTGTTATCGGTTTTAAAATCTTTAGATAAACCCGACAATATTGTTTTAATTGAATGTTTATCCACTTGGGTTGGCTGGTATCTATCATTGGAAAATACACTTCAGGAAAACCTAGCAATCATGGCTGAGCAACAAACGGCCTTATTAGCATTTTTGAAAGATGCAAAATGTCATGTGATTATAGTAACGGGTGAGGTTGGTTGTGGCTTGATTGGCGAAACACCATTACAAAGGCGATATGCGGATCAGTTAGGTAAATTAAATCAGAAAGTAGCTGCGATATCTGAGCAGGTATATTTATTAACCGCGGGCTTAAAACAACAATTAAAATAAAGAATTAAGATAGATTGTCTTTGTTTTTTAAGGGATTTTTAAATTTATTTAAAGAAAATGTATTTTTTTTATGGTTTTCCCTTTAAATCTTATTTTTGTTCCCCATATAATTAGTAACATCGATGGGGAAACCCAAAAATTCAATTATATAAGAGAATAATTATGTCTGAATATACTACTCAAGAGCAACAAGCAAGTTACGGTATCGGTTTACAAATGGGTGAGCAACTTGCTTCTAATCCTTTTGAGGGTTTAGATATCTCTGCTGTTTCTGCTGGTATTGCTGATGCTTTCGCTGGTGCTGAAAGCAAGGTTTCTCAACAAGACCTTCAAGCAGCTTTCCAAGTAATCTCTGAGCGCATGCAAGCAGCTGCTGCTGAGCAAGCTAAAGTATTAGGTGCAGCTGGTGAAGCATTCCTAGCTGAAAACGCTAAAAAAGATGGCGTAACAGTAACTGAATCTGGTCTTCAATACGAAGTTATCGCTGAAGGTGAAGGTGAGAAACCAACTGCTGAATCTACAGTAAGTGTTCATTACCACGGTTCTTTAATCGACGGTACAGTCTTTGATAGCTCTGTTGAACGTGGTCAACCAGCTGAGTTCCCAGTTGGCGGTGTTATCGCTGGTTGGACTGAAGCCCTACAATTAATGTCTCCAGGTGCTAAATACAAACTAGCTATCCCAGCTGGTCTTGCATATGGCGAACGTGGCGCAGGTGCTGCAATCGGTCCTCACGCAACATTAGTATTTGAAGTTGAACTACTAGCAATTAAATAATTTTATTTAATTCGTTTTAGTTTATAAACCTTCTCTGGCGACAGAGAAGGTTTTTTTATGCCTGTTGATTTATCTCAGCCTGCTTGTTTGATTATGTGATTAGAAGCTGACGCCACATCTTTGAAGGGGCGGTGGCTTTAGCCAGCTTGTTTTGATGTTATGTTTTTCAGGGGGAGAGTCGCTTCGCTTTGAAATACTTTTATCGATGAAAAATATGAAACAGGTTTTAGAGGCCTGCTTGTTTGATTATGTGATTAGAAGCTGACGCCACATCTTTGAAGGGGCGGTGGCTTTAGCCTGCTTGTTTTGATGTTATGTTTTTCAGGGGGAGAGTCGCTTCGCTTTGAAATACTTTTATCGATGAAAAAGATGAAACAGGTTTTAGAGGCGTGCTTGTTTTGACTTTGCTTTCACCTTTCACCTTCCCCGCTACTGGCTAAAATGCTCTAAAATCTGCGGAAGAAATTCATAACCACTGATGCAGACCAACCAAAACCAGGCACTTAAACTAATTCGCTGAATCGCTAAGCTTACTTTTTCCGCATTCGGTTGTTGGTCAAACCCGATACTGGCATAAGTTACCTTTTGCGCTTCGTATAAACGCACGCCACCTAATTGAGTTTCTGTGCTCAAACCAAAACTGCTTAATAACAAACCTGATGAAAAGTGATGCCAATCTGCCCCTTGTTTAAATTTCTTAAACAGGTTTTTTATTGGTTTGTCATATAAAGCAAAGGTAAAGCTAACCACAATATGAACAGGAATTTGTAACAAGCTAGTGATTAAAGAGGGTAATTTACCGAGCGCATTATATTTTGGTAATTTGCAATTCCATTGTTGGGCACAAATATGCATTAACTGGTAAAACAGTGCGCCGTATATACCTGTAGCCAAATACCAAAAGACCACGGCAAACCAACCATTAGTTAATTGCAATACCAGTGATTCAATAGCGGCTTTGTGTGTTCCTAACTGCGATAAAGGCTTTGTTTCCCTCAGTGTAAGCTTATCTAATAATAACTTAGCGGTGGCTAAACTTTCATATTGTAAATCATTGTCTATCTGTTTATAGACATGCATTTTATCATGCCAAGATAACAGCAAATAAATGGCGACTAAATCGATGATAAAAGGTTTGAAAGCCACCACGTAAAGTTGGCTAATGATTAATACAATAGGAAAGAAAATTAACGAAAAAGCTAACATGCTAGCGAGGCGTTTATAACCATCATTACGCTCAGGCAGGTTTACTTTAATAGCAATACGTTGAAAAATCAGTGCAAAAGCGGAAAGGGGATTGAGATCCTTGGGTAATGAAAAACAGAACGAGCACAAAGCCGCAGTTAAAAAACTGAAAAAAGCTGCGTGCTGTTCCATTAACATTAAAAGGGTTTGCATTAATTCAGTCTATCGACAATGGCTTCTACTAATACAGACGCATTTTTTGCAGCAACCGGTAAGAACTCATCAAATGATAGCTCTGACTTTTTACCAGCAATATCAGATAAAGAACGAATAATCACAAACGGTACAGAGAATTGGAAACAAACTTGTGCAATCGCAGCGGCTTCCATTTCACATGCAGCCATGGTTGGGAAGTTGTTACGTGCTACTTCTGCTTTTACTGGATCAGCCATAAAAATATCACCGGTACAGATTAATCCTTTGATGATGTTTAAACCCGGTAACATTTTTGCTGCATCTTCTGCAATGTCCACTAAAGAAGCGGTTGCTTCAAAAGCAGGAGGCAGTTGCGCCATTTGACCAATTTCATAACCAAACGCAGTTAGGTCTACATCGTGGAATCTTACTTCCGTTGAAATAACAATATCGCCCACGTTTAATGCTGTGTCGTAACCGCCAGCTGAACCTGTGTTAATAACAACATCTGGAGAAAACTGATCCAGTAATAGCGTTGTTGCAACCGCTGCAGCAACTTTACCTATGCCTGATTTAGTTAAAATCACTTGTTTACCGTTAAGGTCACCTTGGTAAAATTCGCAACCTGCGACTTTGCTTGTAGTAACGTTTTCCATCGCCGCTTTTAAGATGCTAACTTCTTCATCCATTGCACCAATAATGCCTATTTTCATCTGTTTATCTCTTTGTTATACCAATAAAAGTGCAATGCTATCATATTGTTGACAATATCTTCACTCTAAGGTTTTTTTGTGGTCAGTAACTGTGTAAAATCCTAGCCAATTATTGCTAGTAAACCAGGAAAAGTAAATGAATGCCTTAATAGAAGATTTAAAAGCCCGTGGCTTAATCGCTCAAACAACCGCTGATGAAGAGTTACATGAACATTTATCAAGTGGAAGTCGTACTTTATATTGTGGCTTTGATCCGACAGCTGATAGTTTACATATTGGTAGCCTAGTACCCTTATTAATTTTAAAACGTTTCCAAGAAGCAGGTCATAAACCATTGGCATTAGTCGGTGGCGCGACAGGTCTTATCGGCGATCCAAGCTTTAAAGCTGCTGAGCGTAAACTTAACAGTGATGATATCGTTGCTAACTGGGTTGATTCAATTAAAAAGCAGGTAAGTGCTTTTATTGAATTTAATGACCAAGAGAATGCAGCAGAAGTGGTTAATAACCTAGATTGGATCAGTAAAATGGATAGTATTTCATTTTTACGTGATGTAGGTAAGCACTTCAGTGTTAACGCTATGATTCAAAAAGAATCTGTTAAACAACGTATTGACCGTGAAGGCGCGGGTATCTCATTCACAGAGTTCAGCTACATGCTGCTACAGTCTTATGATTTTGCAGCCTTAAATAAAGAGAAAAGCTGTACGTTGCAAATCGGCGGTTCTGATCAGTGGGGTAACATTACGGGTGGTATCGACTTAACGCGCCGTATGAACCAAGAGAAGGTATTTGGGTTAACCATGCCACTAGTAACCAAAGCAGATGGCACTAAGTTTGGTAAAACGGAATCAGGTACTATCTGGTTAGACCCTCAAAAAACATCCCCTTATGCTTTCTTCCAATTCTGGATCACTACACTAGATGCTGATGTTTACAAATTCCTACGCTACTTCACATTCCTAACAGTGGAAGAGATTGCAGAGATTGAAGAAACAGACAAAAACATTAAAGGCCGTCCACAAGGACAAGGTATTTTAGCACGTGAAGTAACCCGTTTAGTGCATGGTGAAGAAGGCTTAGCATCGGCAGAGCGTATTACAGAAGCATTATTCTCAGGGAACTTAAATCATCTAAGTGAGTCTGACCTTGCACAATTAGCACAAGATGGTTTACCAGCGACGGATGTGGCTAATGACAGTGCTTCAATTGTTGAGTTATTAACAAGCTGTGAGTTAGCGGCTTCGAACAAGATGGCTCGTGAATTTGTTAATAATGGCGCGGTAATGGTAAATGGTGAGAAAATAACCGATACTGAAGCAACTATTACAAAAGCTGATGCATTATTCTCACGCTACACGTTAATTAAACGCGGTAAACGTTTATTTAATCTATTTATTTGGAAATAAAAGAGAATCATATGATTTTAAAAAAATGTGTTTTAACCGCTTCGGTTGGTTCATTATTAAGTCTGTCTTCTTTATCGGTATTCGCAGCAGACGAGGATGTTACATTTTCTGACGAAACACCTGCAGTGACTGATTCTGTGCCATTAACGGAAGCTGAAAGCGACCCAAGTACGTGGGTTGATATGAGTGACCCAACGGCTATCTATTCTCACGCAAGTATTGGTGGTGGTAATCAAGGTGTTGATTTATCGGCGACTTATGGTGGCTACTTAAGTGGTGTTTATAAGCATAGCTTTACACTTGCGGCACGTGAAGACTTAGAGCATTACGAAACCAACTACTTTATCTTAAACTCTGCTTCTAACTCAGGTGTGGCATTTGATAACAGCTGGAGTGAAGACATGCGTGTCGATCATACTGATTATGATGACCTAAATGACAACTCAATTGGTTTCTTCGCTAAACTGCCATTTATGGAAGATAAAGTAAGATTCCACCCTAAAGTAAGCGTTGGTTTTATTTGGGGCGATGATTTTAGCGATACTACATACGTTAAATTCGATGCAACAACACGTTACCGTTTTGACCACATGTACTGGGTAGGTGTGACACCAACTTATGCTTACGGCTTCAAAGGTGAAGATCTGAACGAATGGACTGCAACAATTGATGCAGGTGTACAGATTTCTGATGTATTTGGTATCAGTGCTAGTGTTAACGATGATAAAGATTTCCTTGCGAACGTTACTTTCGCATTTTAATCTTATGACTACGTTTAAAGTAATCTTGTCTTGTTAATAGATAGCGATTATTAGAGTAGGCCAGACGCGTTATGCTTCTGGCCTTTTTTGTAACTGAAGGGAGGTATTTTATTGAAATAGAAGTAATTTATAAACATATAAAACCTAATTACGATCGTGTTTATGCTTATCTTTTCTACCGCCATCTTACTTGATGTTGTATCTGCCTTTAATCACTTAAAGAGCAAAAAAATGCACACTTATTTTTAATAAAAAGAAAAAATCATAAGTGCTTAAACATAATTAAATAAAGGGCTCACTACTATTTACTTGACATCGTTTGGTTAAATAAATCACAATACGAATCTAAATTATTATCATTTGACATAATATGTAAGATAATGGTTTTTTACCAATCAATTTTTTTACTTAATACTTTTTGGAACATTATTAATGAAGTTCACCCGTATTTTTTTCCTTTCCTCATTTATTGCTCTCATGACATTTAACTCATTAGCTTTTGCTAGCGAAGCAGAAAATACAGCACAACTAGATGCTGATGGTTTTAGTGTAGAAATGAATGACCCTCGTTATACAAAATTAAAAACTTACCTTGTTGAAATGAAAGATGGTGTTTTAACACCAGCTAAATTAGTGGTACCAGAAAAAACCAAATTTCGTCTGGTAGTACGTAACCTCGGTAATAAACCTGCTGAATTTGAAAGTAACCAATTACGCCAAGAGAAAGTGCTTTTTATGGGCGCAGAAACAACATTAGTGATTATTCCTCTTGATGTGGGTAGTTACGATTACTTCGATGATTTCGCACCAACAACACACGGTAAAATAGTCGTTAAAGCTAAGGATTAAAAGATGGGACAAACAATTTTTGTCGTCTGTAGAGAGAGCATTGAAGCACTCTTAGTGATCGGAATTCTTTATGCTTGGATGGATGGAAGAGCGGATGCAGCAACCGGTAAAAAATGGTTGCTGGCAGGAGTAGTAGCTGGTTTTGGTTTAGCTGCATTATTAACATTAACCTTAATTGGTGTATCAGATTTATTAGGCGGTGAAAGCCGTGCTTGGTTTGAAATCGGCATGTTAACGTTTGCTAGCGCATTGATTGTACAAATGGTGCTGTGGATGCGAGTTCATGGTCGTACATTGAAGAAAGAGTTGGAAGCTGGTTTAGAGAAAAGCTTACAGGGCAAAAAAAGCTGGTGGGGTGTATTTTTCCTCGCCATGATTGCGGTAGGTCGTGAAGGCTCTGAAACTGTGATGTTCCTATATGGCTCATTATTACAGCTGGGTAGCGTTGCTTCTTACGTTAGCTTCTTTTCTGCAGTCGCCATTGGTCTTGCCTTGGCGATGGTACTGTTTTATGCCTTGCAATTAGGTGGCAAGTTCATTTCTTGGAAATGGTTCTTCAAAGTCACTGAAATTATGTTGTTATTCCTTGGCTCTGCGTTGTTCTTAGCAGCTTCGGAAAAATTACTAGGTGGACCACTTGCTGCAACTGATTTACCAGCTTGGTTATATAGCAATGTGTGGGATATGAGCAGTGTATTAAGTGATAGCTCTGTATTTGGTAACTTATTAGCATCACTGTTTGCTTATCGCTCACAGCCAATAGGTTGGGACCTTGCAGTATTAGGGATTTACTGGGTTGCGGTACTCGCCATCTTAAAATGGCAAGCAAGTGAAAAAGCGACTCCCGTTGCTCAGGTAACGGCTGAACACGCTTAACCAGTAACAGATAGTAGAAAATTTAATAATAAATTGCAGAACACAATTTACAGAGTTGCAGGAAGCAATTATCAACTTGAGCTTTATAGATAATAAAGCTCTTAACGTTTTAAACGTAAAACCAGGAGTAAAAAAGTGAAAAAGACAATGTTAAGCACTGTGATTGCAGGCGCACTATTAGTTTCAGCATGTAACACTGAAGCAGAAAAGCCTGTAGCACAAAATGAAACAACTGCAGTGGAAGCAGTTAAAAGTGAAGTAGTTGCAGCAACTGGTTTAGCAGAAAGCAGTCAATTAGCAGCACTAACAACTTACGCAAACATTGCAACAGCTAACTACAATGATGCTGTTAAAGATGCAAAATTGTTACAAGTAGCAATCAGTGCTTTTGTAGCGGCGCCAACTGAAGCGACATTAAAAGCAGCTAAAGATGCATGGTTAGCGTCTCGTGAAAGCTACGGTACAACAGAAATCTTCCGTCTATCTAACGGCCCTATTGATGCTGAAGACGGTTGGATCGCTGACGCTTACGGCGCACGTGAAGGTGAGTTAAACTCTTGGCCACTAGATGAAAACATGATCGATTACACTGTGAACGCAAATAACGAGCGTACAAGCGGTAACATCATCGACACTAAAGGTACATTTACACCAGGCGGTGAAGATGTAACTGCAGTTGACGTTTCTTCATTAACACCTGAAGTATTAGGTGAATTAAACACTAACGGCGGCGACGCAAACGTAGCAGCTGGTTACCATGCCATTGAATTCATGCTTTGGGGTCAAGATCAAGACTACAACAACATGATTGAAGATACGATCACTCATGGTGCAATGACTGCTGGTCAACGTCCATTAACTGACTTCACCACTGATAAACTAGCTGAACGTCGTCTTGCTTACCTTGATGCAGTAGCTGAAAAAATGGTTGAAGATCTAGAAGTAGTTGCAAGTGCTTGGGATGTGCAAGTAAGTGGTAACGATGGTCTTTACCGTGCTGCTTTATTAGAGCAACTAACGGGTGACCAAGCGTCTAAAAATATTGAACTAACAACGGCTCTTAAGCAAATCTTTGCTGGTGTTGGTGTATTCTCTAAATCAGAACTAGCGAATGAACGTATTGCTGTTGCAGTACTAACGCCAAGTGAAGAAGATGAGCACTCATGTTTCTCTGATAACACTCACCGTGATATCGCGCAAAACTACCAAGGTATCAAAAACGTATTACTAGGTGAATACAAAGGTCAAAAAGTAGGTCCTGCATTTATTGATCAACTTTCTGATGCAGAGCAAGCTGTTATTACTGATTTAATGACTGATATCGAAACACGTATAGATACAATCAATACATTAGCAACAACTACTATGCACTTTGATTACCAAATTCACCCAGAAAACGAAGAAAGTGTACAAAACATCGTAACGCTTAAAAACCAATTACGTCGTTTAGGCGATCAAATGGTTGTTGTGTCGAAAGCTTACGGTATTTCACTGACGACAAATGATGTAACGGATGCTGAAGAAACTCAGCTGTAAGTCCTTATATCGCTGTAATACAGCAATGTAGTTCAGCTATGAAATAACAAACGCCACTTACCGTATTCGGTCGGTGGCGTTTTGCGTTATCTGTTTAACTAAAGGCACACCATTCATTTTGAAAGTGATTTATGAAAAGTAATTATTACCAGGCCTCGAAGCACATGCTTTGCGGCGTTTTTTTGTTTTTGGGTTTAAGTAATATTAGCTATGCTGAAAACAGCCAGTTTAATGCAGATGAGTTTACTAATGCCAAAGGCAGTAAGCCTTTTTCACACCCCATTAAAATGGATGATGAAGCCTTTGATCAATACATACTAGGTCGTTCATTCTTTTCCATTCCTTGGGTCGAAGCGCCAAGTGCGACCACCGCACGTGATGGTTTAGGTCCGCATTTTAGTTCTAATACCTGTGTTAGTTGTCACGAAGATAACGGTAGTGCACCGACACTTAGCAGTAAAAACCAACCCTTAAGAGCATTAGTCTTTAAATTAACACAACCGAGCAAACACACGAGCCGTTGGTTAATACATAATATCGATACCCCCATGCACGACAATGTGCCCGATCCTGTTTACGGAACGCAAATATCGATTAGAGGTAATGGTAAAGTTAAACCAGAAGCTCAAACACGTTTGAAGATTGAGTCGATCCCTTTTACGTACCCGGATGGTCAATCGCTTACCTTAACAAAATTTATCCCTTATTTAGATAAACTCGGTTATGGGCCATTAGCCGAAGAGACAACCATCTCTTTGCGACAGCCTCCTACATTAGCGGGTTTAAGATTAATCGAACAAGTCTCTGCTGAAGATATTTTGGCTTGGGAAGATCCCGATGATAAAAATGGCGATGGCATCAGTGGCCGAGCTAACTGGTTAAACTCGCCGGATCAAGGTGAAAAAATACTGGGGCGTCTTAATTGGAAAAGCAGCGCAGCGGACATTGAAAACCAAACCGCTAACGCCGCTGCCCATGATTTAGGCTTAACAAATCCCTTTTTCACCGAAGAACGTTGCCAACCTGCACAAAAAGATTGTTTAGCTGCGCCTAAAGGGGATAATACGCCGCTTGGTAGTTTAGATTTACCTATGTTGCGCTTAAAAGCAATCAGTGCGTTTATTCGTGATCATAAGGCGCCACAAACAGTGCGCTTAGATAAACAAGCACAACAAGGTAAAAAACTATTTGAAGAAACTGGCTGTGTCGCTTGTCATAGGGCAAGCATGAGCACTAGCGAAGGTGTCGAATTCCACCCTTATAGTGATTTATTACTGCATGATATGGGGGATGCATTACAAGATGGACGCCCTGAATTCTTAGCCAGTGAGCGCGAATTCCGAACAGCGCCATTATGGGGTGTTGGCGCAAGAGTTAGAGCGAAACATCGTTTTTTACATGATGCTCGCGCAGCAACACCGGAACAAGCCATTCTTTGGCATGGTGGTGAAGCAGAAACGGCTAAATCAACATTTATTAAATTAGACCAAGATCAACGCTTGGCCTTGCTACACTTTCTGGAGCAATTATGAAAACTATGAAACACTTGTCACTGATTTGTTTACTTAGCACACCGATGTTAAGTCATGCTGTGCAAAAAGACCCTTATGCCTCAATTTATGATAATGTGCTGCAGCAAAACGCTGATAATGCAGTGCAATATTGTGCAGATTTACAAGGTGCGTTAGACAGTGATTCAGGTGAAGTACGCCATCAAGCCTTTGAACAACTGGCAAAAGGGTGGGGACAAGTACAAGCTAGTTACATCCTAGGTGGTTACGACATGAATGCGATGGACTACCCGTTGATGGTGGATTTCTTCCACAGTGGTAATGAGGATATCCATGCCAGCCTTGAACGTTTAATTGGTCGTGACTCAAAACCAGCTTCTGCATTATATAAAAACTCTTATAAAACCATGACTGCCATCGACTCTGTGATGTTTACAGGTGAATGGACCGAGAGAAGAAAAGCCTTTGCTGAAGTGATGGTGGCTAACGTATGTAAACGATTCACACAAATCAGCGATGGTTATAAAGCAAACCGTGATGCATTTTTGTTTGATGTAGACAAAGGGTTGTCATTAGTGGTTAATGCGCAAATCGAACACATTTACAAAACCCGTGATTGGCGTATTGCGCAAGTGAGTGGTTTAACTAAAGCTAACTTAGGAGTAACGAAGCCTGAACTACAGCAGTTTCCATACAGTGAAGCATCATGGGCATTTATTGGTGGTGTTTTAGAAACCAACCAACAACTATTAAGTGAAGATAAACAGCCTAACGTAGCGACTATTGCTTACGAAAAACATGGTAGCGAAGGGATTAAAGCAGTACAAAATGCACTGACTGCATCAGTTGAAGCGTATAACAATACACCGGCAGACCATAACTTTAACCTGAATGACATGATCCCACTCTTTCAAGGTCTATTGGATGTACAAAAAGCCTTTTACAGAGAGTTAGTAAGCCGTATTGGTGTATCAGCGAACTTAATCGATGCCGATGGCGATTGATTCTCCATTAGCGCTGTTTCTTAACGGTAGCCAACGTATATTTTGGGGGTACCTAATTACCAGCGCGGTAATAGCGACAGTGTGGTATGTGTGGCAAGGGCGTAAGCTTTCTGTCGCCAACATGAAAGCGTATTGGTTGAATGCTGATGCGAAGCTCGACTATCGCTATTTTTTGGTCAACTGGCTATTAAAAAAGCTGCTGATCATTCCACTGTTTTTATCAGGGCAAACAGTGGCTCTGTGGGTATTAAACTATTTAAACTCAAACTATGAACCACTGTTCTTATCTTGGTATTATCGCGATATCGTTTTTTCTTATACCCTGTGTTTATTTGTGCTTGGGGATTTAAGTCGATATTGGTTACATAGATTAATGCACACGAATCGTTGGTTGTGGAAGTTTCATGAGGTACATCATAGTGCAGAGTCATTAAACCCGTTAACCTTCTATCGTTTACACCCAGTGGAGATATTACTATTCGCACTACGTAACGCCATTGTGGCAGGTGTAGTGACAGGTGTTTTCATCTTTTGTTTTGGTGCGCGCGTTGATTTATATACTGTGTTAGGTGGCAACCTATTTGTGGTCGCATTATTCTCATTTACTGGGAACTTAAGACACAGTCATATTCGTTTAAGCTATGGGCGTTGGCTAGAGAGATTATTGATCTCGCCAGCACAGCATCAAGTGCATCATCAACAAGAAAGTATGCGAAAAAACTACGGTAGTGTATTAGCTTTATGGGATTGGTTATTTGGATCTTTAAGGCTAACCAAGGATGCAGCTACTGTACAAAAATTTGGTTTAGGGGAAGGCAAAAGACAAGATTTTGATAGTGTTGTCAAAATTATGATTCGGCCTTTTTTTAATGTAATGACAAGTATTAAACGGACACTAAAGTGAAAAAACTTCTTTATATATTATTAATCGGGCTTACCAGCTATCAGGCGAATGCAGCTCAATTGACAGAAGCGCAACTAGGGAAGATTTTGTTTCTTGACCCAAGTTTCTCTGTGAATAGAACTATGTCATGTGCAACCTGTCATGAGCCTTCAACGAGTTTTAGTGATCATCGTGAAAACATAGGGCTTACTATGGTGTCACTGGGCGATGATAGTAAATCTCTTGGGACGCGCAATACGCCAATGGCAGCATATGCGAATACATCGCCTTCATTTCATTTCAATGAAGAGTTAAATGAGTATGTTGGTGGGCAGTTCTGGGATGGTCGTGCCAATACCTTAGCTGACCAAGCAATGGGACCGCCATTAAACCCTGTTGAAATGGGTTTTCCTGATGCTGAAACGGTAGTGCAGCGCATCAAAGAAAATCCATTTTACATTGATAACTTTAAACGTATTTATGGTGAAACAGTCTTTGAGCAGCAAGCTAAAAAAGATGGTGTTTTACCTGCTTTCAATGGTTTTGCTCGTGCTATTCAAGCATTTGAACAAACTGATGAGTTTGCAACTTATGACAGTAAGTATGACCGATTCTTAAAAGGCGAGTATGAGCTAACAGTGTTGGAAGATTTAGGTCGTACTTTATTCTTCTCTAATAACAATGTGAGCTGCAATAGTTGTCACATGTTGAAAACAGAAGATAGTGAAAAAGAACCGTTTACTAACCATCAATACCGTAACATTGGTGTTCCTTCGAATGCTCAATTGATTGCGTTAGGCCACGTACAAGATGACTTTATTGACCATGGTTTATTAGAAAACCCTGCGGTAGACGATCCTAAATACGATGGTAAATTTAAAAATCCATCATTACGTAATGTCGCAGTTACAGCCCCTTATATGCATAATGGTGTATTCAAAGAGCTACGTACAGTGATGGAGTTTTATGATCATTACAATAACCCCAAACGTACGATTAATCCTGAAACAGGTAAACCTTGGCGTACAGCTGAAGTCCCTAACACAATCGATGTTGAAGACCTAAAAGCCCAAGCAATGACGGACCGTAAGATTGATGCATTGATAGCTTTTATGAAAACATTAACCGATAAGCGTTTTGAACCTTTGCTGGAAAAACAAGAAAAGCTGGAAAAAGAGAAAAAAGCAGCCCAGTAACGTATTTACAGTTAGCGAGTTAAAACACATTAATAGAGGATCAGGATTGTAGGGCATTCGTCTATTCAATTCTTTTTCTCTTCAACTTCAAACTTCTCTCACCCACATACACTGTAAGGTGTCGGTTTTATTAACACTTTGTTAGTTTTATTTTTCTATAATTATTTTATTCCTTTATAATCAATGTGTTTTAGTTTTGGTATGATTAGTGCTTAACATGCTTCTTTATAGGTATTTTTGCCTAATTTAATTTTTACAGGAATAGATTCATGAGAAAAATCATCTCAATATTAGTGCCGTTATTATTTTCAATGGCGACACAAGCAACAGTGATTAACCATAGTACAAGTGGCCAGTATACCTCTAGTGTTAACAGCATCGGTAATGTACAAACATTTCAAGATTACACACTGATCTACTCTACTAATGGTAAGAGCGATAGTAAAGTGAGTGCTTTTGCAGGCGTAGATAAAAATGCTTTTGACAATATTTCAACGGGTAATGCCAAATCTGGATCTGCGTATCAAAATAGTGTAACCGTTGATACAGGCTCAGTATTTTCATTTGATTGGTTGTGGTACAGCGCTGAAAATTCAAATTCATACTTTAATGATTTTGCATTTGTTAACTTAAGCCTAGGTGATCTTAGTTGGATTGCCGATACATCAACACCAGACTGGACAACGGGGTCTTTCGAATGGACTGCTACTGAGTCAGGTCTATTAACCTATACGGTAGGGGTGTTCAACGTTAATGATAATTTAGAAAAGTCGAAATTAATTGTAAATAACTTTTCAGTGTCCGCTCCAGTTGCAGTCCCTGCACCTGCTATGTTGGGGCTTTTTGCTTTAGCGGTACTGGGCTTTTCTATTAGCCGTCGTAAAAAGGTCAGCTAATCTTTAAGTAAATAAAACTTAATGCATAAAAAAACCATTCAATTTGAATGGTTTTTTTGTTTTACGCTTATTATTTTTAGTTTAACTAATACGTTTGTACTTCACACGCGTTGGTTCAACTGCAGCTGCACCTAAGGTTTTCTTCAACCATGCTTCGTAATCCGTGTAGTTACCTTCGTAGAAGTTAACTTGGCCTTCATCGCGGTAATCGATGATGTGTGTTGCAATACGGTCTAAGAACCAGCGGTCATGCGAAATAACCATAGCACAACCCGCAAAGCCTAGTAGCGCATCTTCAAGTGCACGTAAGGTTTCAATATCTAAGTCATTGGTCGGCTCATCCAGAAGTAATAGGTTACCGCCAGATTTAAGCAGTTTAGCTAAGTGTAAACGACCACGCTCACCACCAGATAAATCACCAACAATCTTAGATTGGTCAGAACCTTTAAAGTTGAAACGACCTAGGTAAGCACGGCTTGGGATTTCAATGTTACCTACCTGGATAATATCACTGCCGCCAGACACTTCTTCAAATACAGTTAACTTGTCATCCATGTGATCACGGAACTGATCAACACTCGCCATCTTAACTGATTCACCAACAATAATTTCACCTGAGTCAGGTTGTTCTGTGCCACCTAACATTTTAAATAACGTTGATTTACCTGCACCATTGGCACCGATAATACCGACAATCGCGCCTTTAGGGATACTGAAGCTTAAATCGTCAATTAATACACGACCATCAAATGATTTAGTTAAGTTATTAACATCAATGACTTGATCACCTAAACGCTGACCCGTTGGAATGAATAGCTCGTTTGTTTCGTTACGTTTTTGGAAGTCTTGATTATTAAGTTCTTCAAAGCGAGATAAACGTGCCTTACTTTTAGATTGACGACCTTTAGCGTTTGAACGAACCCATTCCAGCTCTTGTTCAATTTGACGTTGGCGCGCTTTCTCTTGTGATGCTTCTTGTTTTAAACGCTCATCTTTTTGCTCCAACCAAGAAGAGTAGTTACCTTCCCATGGAATACCGTAACCACGGTCTAACTCTAAGATCCAACCTGCTACATTATCTAAGAAGTAACGGTCATGAGTGATCGCCACAACAGTGCCTTCATAGTCATGTAAGAAGCGCTCTAACCAAGCCACAGATTCAGCATCCAAGTGGTTAGTCGGTTCGTCGAGTAATAACATATCTGGTTTTTCAAGCAGTAGACGACATAACGCAACACGACGACGTTCACCACCAGACAATACTTTTACAGGTTGATCCCAAGCTGGAAGGCGCAGTGCATCAGCAGCACGCTCTAGTTGGTTATCAAGGTTATGTCCATCATGGGCTTGGATAATATCTTCCAATTGACCCTGGCGTTTTGCTAGTGCATCAAAATCCGCATCTTCTTCAGCGTAAGCAGCGTAAACCGCATCTAACTCAGTTAATGCTGATTTAACTTCAGCAACCGCTTCTTCAACAACTTCACGCACACTCTTTTCAAGGTCTAATACTGGCTCTTGCGGTAAGTAACCGATTTTAGTGCCTGTTAATGCACGCGCTTCACCTTCAAATTCTTGATCAATACCCGCCATAATGCGTAATAAGGTAGATTTACCAGCACCATTTAGACCAAGTACACCAATTTTAGCGCCTGGGAAAAAGCTTAATGAAATATCTTTTAAAATCGTACGCTTAGGTGGAACTACCTTAGAAACGCGCGACATAGAATAAATGAACTTATCAGGCAATGCTTGAGCCATGGGGAATCCTTTATAATGAATAAAATAATTGCCAGCTATTGTAAGTATCTACCGAACAACAAGCAACAGAGTGATATGGCCTAGGTGAGCAAAAATGCGAAAAGAAACAAGCATTGGAATAGAAAAAGAAAAATAACACTTATTTAGAAATTGAATACAGATAATAATTATCGATTGATAGTGTAAGGAATCGGCAGTCATGATTTTCTCTCATGCTGTATAAATGTAGACTTTATTTTTGGAAGGTATTCGACTGAGGCAATAGATATTGATAGAAAATCAAGGTTATTTAATTCTATTAGTTTTTTATCTGCTCCAAGAAAACATTATAAAATTTGTATGTACTTTTACATAAATTCAAAGTCCTTTTGTTAACCAGACATGCAGATGCTTTCTCATCTTTGATACTCAATATCGGCTGCATATTTTGATGGGGGTCAGACAATCTTCTGTAAAAATATATTGCGAGGGCTGTTGATTAATTTCCATCATTATTTTTAATAAAATTCTTCATAACCCCTAAAAAAATTGTGAATAATATGTTATAAAGCAGAATACCATGAATCATCCTCCTACTGGTTGTCAATCACCAGTATCAGCCTGAATCTTCTTCTTAAAAAATCAAAGTATCAAGGGTTAGTAATGAGTACAAAGTCCTATCAGTATGTTAATCGACAACGTTATCGATTAATGCCCGAGGGAGATATTGATGTGTGCTTGAGTGAAGATGTCGTGATCAGTGAAGAGCCGTTAAACATCGTATTACATTGGACGTGTAAAGAAACTCAACAACCATTAGAAAAAACATTTATGGTAACCATGAGAACACCTGGGCAAGATGCCTTACTGGTGACAGGGTTACTACTTTCCTATGCAATTATTCAAGACAAAAAACAGATAAAAGCCATTGAAAACGAAGAGTTTAATCAATGTGATGTCCTTTTAGATGATGATGTAGAGCTAGATTGGTCATCATTAACACGACAATTTGTTAGCCATTCTGGTTGCGGTATTTGTGGTGCCAACGATGTAAAAAAGTTAGCGCATACTTTTGACCTGAATATTGACCAAACGCCTGAATGGTTGCCGATTCAAAAAGTACTGACTTTCTCCTCTCAGTTAAGAGAACAGCAAACATTATTTTCAGCAACGGGTGGCGTACATAGCGCGGGCGTCTTTACGTTAAACGAATGTTTAGCAGTGCATGAAGATGTTGGGCGTCATAATGCCGTGGATAAGGTAATTGGCGAGTTGGTCACCAAAGACTTATTAAGTAAGCAAAATATATTAATGCTCAGCGGACGAGTTAGTTTCGAATTAATGCAAAAAGCGGTTGCCGCTAAAATGGCTGTGGTAGTGGCGATTGGCGCACCCTCGAGTTTAGCGGTAGCCGTTGCAAAACAATTTAATATCACCTTAATAGGGTTTGTGAGGGATCATACTTGCAACGTCTACCATGGTGATTTTCGTTTAAAAAAGACTCATTAAAACAATAGGTAGGCAATCATGACCGTTAAAAAATATAAAGGTGCCGCTGGTGGTTGGGGTTCACTTGTTAGTACCGGTAAACATTTATTACACAGTGAAAATGTTGCAAAAAATGTATTAAATTTATTAAAGACCAATCAAGACCATGGTTTCGATTGCCCGGGTTGTGCTTGGGGTGAAGAAGGTAAAAAAGACCGCTTTAAATTTTGCGAAAATGGTGCAAAAGCAGTGAACTGGGAAGCCACATCTCGTCGCTTAACACCAGTGTTTTTTGAGCAATATTCAGTGACTGCGCTGCGTACTCAAACAGATTACTTCTTAGAAGACCAAGGTCGTTTGTCAGTACCTTTAATGTACGATGCAGAAACCGATAAATATACAGAAATAAGTTGGGAAGGGGCCTTTGAGTTAATCGCTAAACACTTAAATGGTTTGGAAAGCCCTAATCAAGCTGAGTTCTATACTTCGGGGCGAGCAAGTAATGAAGCTGCATTTTTATACCAGCTATTTGTAAGAAAATTCGGTACCAACAATTTCCCTGACTGCTCAAATATGTGCCATGAGGCAAGCGGTATAGGGCTTAAACAAGCCATTGGGATTGGTAAAGGCACGGTTACTTTAGACGACTTTGAACATGCCGATGCTATTTTTGTATTTGGACAAAATCCCGGTACAAATCACCCTCGTATGCTGCATACGTTAAATCATGCTGCACATCGTGGCGCTAATATTGTCACCTTTAATACATTAAAAGAGCGTGGTTTAGAACGATTCGCGAACCCACAGTCTCCAGTAGATATGATGTTTGGTAGTTCAACTAAACTAACTAGCCAATATTTCTCACCTAATTTAGGTGGTGATATGGCCGCAGTACGCGGTATGGTTAAAGTCTTATTAAAACGCCATGAACAAGCCGTTGAAAATGGTGACCGTGTGTTTAATTTAAAATTCATTGAAAAACACACCAGTGGTTTAGAAGCATACTTAGCAGAGGTTAAAGCAACACCTTGGTCATTAATTACCGAGCAATCTGGTTTATCTAAAAATCAAATAAAATCAGCGGCGACGGTTTTTCAAGATGCTAAACGCGTGATTATTACCTGGGCAATGGGGATTACGCAACACAAGCATTCTGTGGCAACGGTTAATGAACTGGCTAATTTGCAGTTATTATTTGGTCATATTGGTAAAAAAGGGGCGGGGTTATGTCCTGTCCGTGGTCATTCAAATGTACAGGGTGATCGCACCATGGGCATTGATGAAAAACCACCACAAACATTATTAGACAACATAGAAAAAGCCTTTAACTTCAAGCCACCACAAGCGCATGGCCATAATGCGGTACAAGCGGTAGAAGCGATGTTGCGTGGTGACAGTAAAGTGTTTATTGGTTTAGGTGGTAACTTCGCTGCAGCGATGCCAGATACAGAGGTTACTAGACAAGCCATGAGTCGTTGTAATTTGACTGTTAATATCGCGACTAAATTAAATCGAACACATTTATATCCAGGTAAAGATGCGCTAATCCTTCCTTGCTTAGGTCGAACAGATATCGATTTACAACAGGGTAAGCCGCAAAAAATCACAGTAGAAGATTCATTCTCAATGGTTCACGCCTCTCAAGGTGTGGTGAAAAGTGATATCAGAAAGATGCGTTCAGAGCCTGCTATTATTGCTGGTATTGCTCATGCTACATTGGGCAATGAACCTGTAGATTGGTTAGCGTTAATAGAAGATTATGATCGTATTCGTGATTTAATCAGTCAAACTATTCCTGGTTTTACTGATATGAACAAACGACTTGCAAATCCAGGTGGTTTTTATTTAGGTAACTCAGCGGCGGAATACAAATGGAATACCAGTGATCAAAAAGCACAATTCCATCGTGCGCCTTTGCCTGAAGCAATCGTGCCAGCCTCTCAACGAGCATTAAGTAAAAACCCCGTATTTGTTTTACAGACGCTTCGCTCACACGACCAATACAACACCACTATCTACGGCTTTAGTGACAGGTACCGAGGTTTAAGTGGTGACCGTCATATTATCTTATTAAATGAAAAAGATATTAGTGCGATTGGATTAACTTCAGGTGACAAAGTGGATATTGAAGCATTATGGGGCGATGAAGTAGTCAGGAAAGTGACTAACTTTACGGTATTAGCATACGATATTCCAATGGGTAATGCTGCGGCTTACTATCCTGAAACCAATCCACTAGTGGCATTGGCTAACCATGGTGATTATACCTTCACGCCAAATTCAAAATCGATAGCTATTGTAATCACGCCTGCACATGATCCCGTTCCTGAACGCATCGTATAATCTTTATATTGTGCTAAAAACTGCTTGGTTATTAACCTTTTTATCAATAACCAAGCATTTGCTTTTAATTATTACCAATCTTCACGTTGAGTAACGATATATTTCACGTCATTGCTCTATGCAATAGCGTAAAGTTTGCGTAAAATGCGCACCATAAATTGACTTATACTTTAAATTCCTACCAGGAGATGCACATGTTTAACCGAGATATGAATATTGCTGATTACGATCCAGAATTATGGAAATCAATGACGGATGAAGTTCAACGCCAAGAAGATCACATTGAGCTGATTGCGTCAGAGAACTACACAAGTCCACGCGTGATGGAAGCGCAAGGTAGTCAATTAACAAACAAATATGCTGAAGGTTACCCAGGTAAGCGTTACTACGGCGGTTGTGAGTACGTTGACGTTGCTGAATCTCTAGCAATCGAACGTGCTAAATCTTTATTTGGTGCTGATTACGCAAACGTACAACCACACGCTGGTTCTCAAGCAAACAGTGCGGTTTACGCTGCATTATGTACACCTGGCGATACTGTTTTAGGTATGAGCCTTGCTCACGGTGGTCACTTAACACACGGTGCATCTGTTAGCTTCTCTGGTAAAGTTTACAACGCTGTTCAATACGGTATCAACCCAGATACAGGTGTACTGGATTACGCTGAAGTTGAGCGTCTAGCTGTTGAACACAAACCAAAAATGATCGTTGCTGGTTTCTCTGCATACTCAGGTATCGTAGATTGGGCTAAATTCCGTGAAATCGCTGACAAAGTAGGTGCTTACCTTTTCGTTGATATGGCACACGTTGCTGGTTTAGTGGCAGCGGGTCTTTACCCTAACCCAGTACCATTTGCTGACGTTGTAACAACAACAACACACAAAACATTAGGCGGTCCTCGTGGTGGTCTTATCCTTGCTAAAGCTAACGAAGCAATTGAGAAAAAATTAAACTCAGCTGTATTCCCAGGCGGCCAAGGTGGTCCATTAATGCACGTTATTGCTGCTAAAGCGGTTGCATTCAAAGAGTGTGCTGAACCAGCATTTAAAGCATACCAAGAGTCTGTATTAGCAAACGCTAAAGCAATGGTTAAAGTATTCCAAGATCGCGGTTACAAAATCGTATCTAACGGAACTGAAAACCACCTTTTCCTCGTTGACTTGATTGCTCAAGACATCACTGGTAAAGAAGCTGATGCTGCATTAGGTCTTGCTCACATCACTGTGAACATGAACTCTGTACCAAATGATCCACGTTCTCCATTTGTTACATCTGGTCTACGTATTGGTACACCTGCGTTCACTCGTCGTGGTGCGAACACTGAAGATGCAACTGAACTAGCTGGTTGGATTTGTGACGTACTTGATTCAATCAAAGACGAAGAAAAACTAGCTGCTACTATCGAAGCAGTAAAAGTGAAAGTAGCTAAATTCTGTGGCGCACACCCAGTGTACGCATAATAGTTAATTATCTGCTTTAAAGAGTCCGTGTTTGTTTTTAGCAAACACGGATTTTTTTTGTCTTTAATTTGTTGAATTATCAAACTACCTCTGTGTTGATAGATGCAAAAAGCAGGCGTATTATACCAATTAAATAGCTAATCTAGTCTATTCGACATCACTTAAAACGTTACGCGAAAGTGATCTGATTTTTATAACGGGGTTTTTTATGAAGCATTCAAAATTACTAGTGTTAAGTGTCACGCTGTTGACTACAGTAGGGATGTCAGCTTGTGCTCCTTTATTTCACGGTGGTCCAGGTGGCGGTGGCGGTCCTAGATTTGCCAATGAGCAACTCAATACAGATAAAATCATTGAGCAACAAAATATAGATAAAGCATTGACGGCATCCATTAATTAAAGTGCTTACTGCCATCAGCTTATCGTACTTATCTAATCTAACTAACCAAGGCATTGGTTAACCGATAAGTACGACCATTTTTTAACACTGCTTTGTAATGACATAGTCTCTATAGTGTTAATGATTATGTCGTACCTACCGCTATTTATTTGCTCTCATTGAAGTCACCAACACACTGGCAAGAATTAATCCGCCGCCAATCATCTGCAATACAGTAAATGACTCATTCAACCAAACTACTGCAAATAAAGCCCCGAATAACGGTTCGCTACCCATCAACAAAGATACTTTAGTAGGCGATATCTTTCTGATTGCGTAGTTTTGAATACAAAAAGCAAATAAAGTACAACACAACACAAGGTAAGCCATAGTTAACCAAAATGACATGGCACTGGGCAAGTGAATATCACTAAAAGGCTGTGTTATAAAACATAAGGTAAGCGCACTGAACGCAACAATAAATGACTGAATAGCAGTCAGCGTAGAGGTAGTAATATCTTTACCTTCAGTTAATCGCTTAGTCACAGTGACCATCACAGCACGCAAGATAGCTGCACATAAAATGAAATAATCGCCTGTGTTGAGCGTTATTGTTGCAGAGCCAGAGTGAGTTAAACAATAAACGCCTACAATAGAGCAGATGGCTAACCAAATTAATGAAGGTGAGATCTTAGAGCGGTTAATTAAAGGCTCAAAAAAAGCCGTTAAAATGACCGATAAACTAATTAAAAAAGCCGCGTTAGAGGCTGATGTTTGCGAAATACCATAAACTTCAAATAAGAAAATAGCAGACAAAATTAGGCCGCTTGAAATCGCCACTTTCCAATCTTTATTTCTACCAGCTCGGCACTCTTTAAACACAACCGGTGCCATACATAAACTGGTCAACGAGAAACGAATGGCAATGAACAACAATACGCTAGTAAAGATAAGCGCCTCTTTGGTTAACCCATAACTTGTTCCCCAAAAAATAGCGACCAATAGTAACAACATTTCAGTTAATGGAAATTTAGGTAAATACTCGGTGAAAATGAAACCTGAACGCTTATCTACCGCGTTGCTTGCTGTACTGTTTAGTGTGTTCATAACGACTCTTTCTAATAATGATTTTGACAAGCAGAGTATTAATAATTAACTTATATGAAACAATACTAATAAATGGAAAGGATAATTGCGCTGTGGACATTAATAAATTGATTCCGCTTCTCTCTGAAATGGCTATTTTTGTCAAAGTAGTGGAGTCTGGTAGCTTATCTCAAGCGGCTCAAGCAATTGGCGTTTCACCCTCATCAATCAGCCGCAGTGTGGCGCGTTTAGAACTCGCTATTGAAGAAAAATTGCTAGAAAGAACTACCAGAAAAATGCGTTTAACCCCTACAGGTGAGCAAGTCTTTATACAATGCCGAGACATGCTAGCCTCTGCCAAAATGGCTGTTTCAGCAGCACAATCTAATGAGACAGATATTACAGGATCGCTACGTATTGCTGCCCCTAAAGCACTGTCACGACAAGTATTGATGCCAATGGTCATGGATTTTTTAAAGCTCTATCCAAAAGTATCCTTTCACTTTAAAGTGGCCGATCACATTATTGATCCGATTGGTGATGAAGTAGACTTAGTTATTCGCATTACAGATAGTCCAATAGAAGGGCTGGTGGCTAAAAAATTAGGTCATTGCAAACAGCTATTATGTGCCACGCCCGCTTATTTAAAAGAACACGGCACACCGTTACACCCGAAGGAATTAAAAGATCATAATTGCATCGTACTCGGTGAGGTGACAAAAGATCGTCAATGGAAGTTCCAGCATGAAAAACAGGTGTGTGAAATAAACGTTCAAGGCACATTTACTGTTAATCATAGTGAAATTCGTAGAGAGGCAGTACTTCAAGGTATTGGTATTGCACTGTTTCCTGATTTCTCAGTGGCTAAAGAGATTGATTCAAAGCAACTTGTACAATTGCTACCTGAATGGAGGACATTAGGTAATTATCAAGGCGGTATTATTGCACAATATCCACAGTCGAAGTTTATTCCCAGTCAGCTAAAAGCCTTTGTCAATTATTTAGCGGAGGCACTTAAAGATAGGTGATATGTGATAGTGTCAGCTTTCACTTAACGACGTAATAAAAGCCCTGTGACGGCAAATACGCTAAGGTTTAGGCTTTGTTACAAAGACACTAGACAAGTTAAAAACTTATCTAGTGCTCAGTTGTATTCGCTCAGGCTAAGCGATCAATTATTAATGGTTTGCTTTTTTCAGCATTGTTAACAGTGCTGAAGTGCTCTTCCCGTCAACACGAATGTTGTGTTGCTTTTGAAAGCGTTTAATCGCTTCTCGTGTGTTTTTACCCATTAAGCCATCCGCGCTACCCGCTTTATAACCAAGACGGTTTAATTGCTGTTGTGTTTGCAATACTAAAGAGCGTCCTGAAACTGCTTTTGTCGTCGTTTTATGCGTTGTGGTTACCGATTTTTGTTGTACTTTTTGCGGTGTATTTACAGCAGTTTTTGATGAGTGTGCTGTTGTCTTAGAGGCTTGAGTCGAAGCTTTTGAGCCATTACTCACTTTCTGCTCTGTTGTGACGGTCGTTTTAGTGGTTGTTTGAACAACGCTTTTTGAACCTTGTTGATTCACGTTGTTTTTGTTATTAGTGGTATTGTTAGTGGCTGTACAGGCTTTGTTATTATTTGCGTTTTGTGAGTGGCAATCAGAGGTGTTTTTCCCATTATTTTGTGCAAATGCCTGTTGTGTAAAGACTAATCCACATACCATGATTAACGTTGAAAATTTCATTTAGGCTTTCCTTTCTAGAGAGTTAATTACTGTCTTTGAGTCAACTATCAACAAGATAAGTTCACATTGTTCTGTTTCGCATTGGATATTTATTGATAGGGGGGATTTCTATTTCTTAAAAGTTTAACGATTGATTAGATGGTTTCTCGTCTGCGCTCGTCAGGTCATTTAGTAGATTATTTACTGAGGTTTATTTGGGGCGCTGGGAGAGTTAGCCGATAGACTAGTATCACGAGCGGAAGAGCTCTGCGATTCCTTTTTTTAGCCTGCTTGTTTTTAATATTTACATTAGTTGAAAGCATCTGAATAAGCTTCGTCTGCGCTCATCAAGTCAGATCGTTCTTTATTAACTTTCTATTCGCCCTGTCGGCGAGTTCATTTTCTGTATACGACCAAAGAAAACAGAACCAAAAGAAAGTCGCCCCAATTCGTTTTTTATTCTAAATGAATGAGTACCTTCTTAACGCACCGCTCATACGCCACGTCCATGTGGCGAACTGAGCTAGCAACGGCAAAGGGCACGCAGAGCTTAGCCCGCTCATTAACTATGCTGTCGCATAAATCGCTCCATGCCTTACCTTGCTAAAGTCACTCATTAATTCAGAAAAACTCAACGGGGAAGTGGACGTAGCCATCTTGAGCAACGTTTTATTGTAACTGTGTGATCTTAAATATTTAAATTTTTGGCTGCTCAGTACTTTTTTCTTGCGGAGTATCCATGGCTAGAACGAGCCTAAGCCAAACATCCTGTTTGGCATTTTCTAAAAGCAATGAATGATTTAGGAAAGTTCAACGGTGTAGGAATTACAACCATATTGAGTAAGGTTTATTTGGGGCGCTGGGAGAGTTAGCCGATAGACTAGTATCACGAGCGGAAGAGCTCTGCGATTCCTTTTTTTAGCCTGCTTGTTTTTAATATTTACATTAGTTGAAAGCATCTGAATATGCTTCGTCTGCGCTCATCCAGTCATTTTGTAGATTATTTACTGAAGTTTCACCCTTTCGGCGACCTCCTTTCTTTTACCAGAACAGAAAGGAGGCAAAGAAACTGGCCACCGAATCACTTTCTTATCCAAATCCTTCATTGTTTTTTAACGCAGCGTCTCTTGCTGGCCATCCATGGCCAGAACGAGCCTAACCCAAACATCCTGTTTGGGTTTGCTAAAAGCAAAGAATGATTTGGGAAAGTTCAACGGTGGGGGAGTTGCAGCCAAATTGAGTAAGGTTTTATTGTAACTATTTGATACTTATTGTTTTCTCAGTATTTTAAATTGCATGAGTAGGTTTTTTCTCTTGAAAGATAATTCAAAATGAAAGACTTGACCCCCATTTTTCTCAGTACTTTTTAATTAGCTTCACAAACGTCTTTATAACTCAACTTAATCAGTCATTTATTGAAAAATCAATAAACTATTTGAATCTAAATTAAATATAAAATACTGTGTTTGCATAATTAAAATTCGAGGTGAGAATGATAAATTCTTCAGCCTCGTTAGGCTAAAGGAAAGATATGGAAGATAAGAACTATTCCTCTGATTCACCGATATACGAAGAAGATCAAGATAGATTTTCCCGCTGGAACTTCTCGCAAAGAATTGCACAAGTAATTTCAAAGCGAAGCGATCCAAGTAGTATTGTTATTGGACTCTATGGCATATGGGGCGACGGCAAAACATCTGTACTCAACTTTATCGAAAAATCTCTTGAAACTGATGAAAATGTAATATGCATAAAATTTAACCCTTGGCGTTTCGGAACAGAAGATGAATTGCTAACAGGTTTTTTTTTTGATATCGCTGAGGCGCTAGATGCAGAACTTATTAAAACAGGTGACAAACTTAAGGATTTTGTTAAAAAGGCAGCTCCTGGGGCTGGTGCAATTGTAGGCGCAAAGGGAGCTGGAGATGCATTTAGTTCATTTATCTCAGGCCCGGGCATTGAAGAGCTGAAGAGGAGAATAGAAAGTGAGTTGGAGTCAGCCAAAAGGCGAGTTCTTATTCTAGTCGATGATGTAGATAGGCTAGAGAAAACAGAAATACATGCTCTTTTTAGATTGGTTAAGTTAACGGCAGATTTTAAATATACATCATATATCTTGGCTTTTGATAAAGATGTAGTCGCTGCATCTTTGCAAGACCGTTACTCTAGCTCAGCTGAGGATGCAGGAGAAGCATTTCTAGAAAAGATTATTCAGGTGCCTCTGCATTTACCAGCTGTTGAAAAACAAGTACTTCGAGAATTCTGTTTTCAGGGGGTAGATGAAGCAATAAGTATTGCAGGGATCACAATCTCACAGCAGCAAGTTCAAGAATTTGTTCGCGACTTTAGCTCTGCGTTCGATGACTGCTTAACAACTCCTAGAAAAGCTAAGCTTTACGGAAACACCTTAATGTTTTCTTTGCCAATTCTACAAGGTGAGGTAAATCCGATAGATTTAATGCTTTTAGAGGGGATAAGAGTATTTTGCCCTTCCTTATATGAGGCACTAAGATCAAATAAACCCCTATTTACAGGCACTTTTCGAGACAGCCAATACTCGAACAATGATAAAGAAAAGGAACATATAAGAAACCTTATAGATAAAGCCCTTAACTCTGGTAAAAACATTAACAAAGAAGGTTTCATCGAACTATTAAAAAATATGTTCCCAAAACTTAAATCTGTCTATGGGAATATGAGCTATGGTGCCAGCTGGTATGAAAAATGGAATAATGGTCAGCGAATCTGTTCTGAAAACTATTATTCAAGATACTTCACATATGCTATCCCTAGAGGCGATATTTCAGATAAAGCTATTCAGGATATAACTAATAATAGTGAAAAGTGGGATAAATCTTACCAACCAGAAAGTAATCCTTTGAATAAAGTGGTAAGTGTATCAACAGCTGAAAAATTAATTAAAAAGCTTAGGAATAAATTAGGTGAGATAAGTCCTGAAGCTTCAACGGCACTGGCTGTTGCTGTGGCACAGAAGAGCGATATCATTCCTAATCCTGATGTTTTATATAGCTGGACAACACCGTTTACTCAGGCGGCTATGCTAGTGAGCGATTTAATACAAAATATAGAAAAAAAGGATCGAGTGCCATTATCTAAGTGCTGTATTGATTGCTCACCTTCGTTAGAATTTAAACTTGAAATATTCATGTGGTTAAAACGAGAAGAGGAAGACAAACCTGAGAAAGATGCATTTTCCAATTCATGTGTAGATGACATTGGTAAGCATTTGGGTAATCTCCTATCCGAGAGGCTTGGAGAAAGTGAAGATGTAACAAGATTAGCACCTAAGTCCATACCGACAATTTTCTATACGCTAAATAAATTTGTTCGGGATAAATATGTTGATGATTATGTAAAAAGATTAATTGCAATTGACCCCGAAACTCTGATCAGAATATTGGATTCATATGTTCTAACTGCGTGGGGTATGGAGTCTGGTGTTTCTCATAAATCAGACTTCGAAAGGGAACAATATAATAGTTTAACAAGCGAGTTGGATGCAGAAATAATAGTAAACACAATCCAAGAAAGTTTCCCTAAAGCAATGAACATCCCTGATGAGTTCCCAAGATTATACGATGATGATGCAGAAAAAGGTCAGCTATTCTTGGAGCAATTTGTATGGCTTCATAATTACGCACTAAAAGAATTGGAAAATGAAGAAAATACTAGTGACCCTGATGAAAAAGTCTAGCAACGCGCTACTGGGAGGTAATTTCCCTTCTTCACTCGCAAATTGCTGCAGAGCGAGGCGTTAAATAATAATTAGTTGTCCATGCATTTTAGAGCTTTCTTATATACGTCGCTACGTTCGCGTGTTCCGATTGCTAATACGATACTGTTATTATGTTATCTCCGACTTTATATATTAGGGAAAAAATAGTGGATATCCATAAAATTTTGTTGGTCTATTTCAGACGCGCTTGATGAATATATCCAATAAATGATCCCTGCAATAATGGTGATAGCAAATGAAGTAGTTCCAATAACAGGGCAGTGGAAACTTAGTCAAAATCAACCAGAGGTGAACCAACGCGGTATTGTTGAGGTTCTTTCATGCAGTACAAATTTAAACATGATGCAAACGGCCTCAATGATCAATTCAAACCTTATTAAAGTAGGCGAATAAGTCATTTCATTTCCATTTGATGTGGCGTTCTATACCTAGAGAGAATATTAAGTGAAAGATTCAATCCCCGAACTAATTACCGATAACCTTATTATTACTGTGCTTAGACCAGATAATTCCTCCCTTTTGATCACTTACGAAAATAATAATCGAGTTCATTTGTCAAGATGGGAACCAAAAAGATCAGAAAATTATTTCGCTGAGGAATCTGTTAAAAATCGCGTAGCGTTGAGTCTTAAAAGCTTTCAGTCTGGCACATCTATTCCACTTGTTGGCCTTGATAAAAGTCGCTCTAGCGTTATATGCACTTGTCATTTTTCTAATGTCGTTCATGGAGTATTTCAGCATGTAATTTGGGTTATTTAGTTAACGTTCAAGATCAAGGTAAAGGGTTAATGTTTGAAATGCTTCAAGAGTCGATTGAATATGCTTTTATTACAGCAGATCTTCATAGAATCATGGCAAACTATATGCCGTCAAATATTCGTAGTGGACACCTTTTAACTAGGCTTGGTTTTGAAAAAGAGGGACTTGCAAAATCATACCTTAAAATAGCTGGTTCGTGGCAAGATCATGTTTTAACATCAAAGATTAACCCGAATCATGCCAGCAAATAGCAAATGATTAGCAGGACTAGAGCTGTTGTTCACTTCTCTTTTTTCTTTTCAGTGATTAGTGGTTACTAGCGTTTATCAATAGTGTAATGAATGCCGTATTTATATGATGTTGAATCGTCTAGTTCATTCTATAGATTTATTGTGCATTCATTTATATTACAGAAAGTACTAATGTGCTGCTTACAACCCCAACCCAATGATTAAATTTACCTTTTTCATCACTCTGTTAATTACTCTAATGATAGTTATGCTATTTTAGGGTTACTAAGAAAAACCAGATTAAGAAATCTCAGTTTAGCAAAACAACTTTCTCAAAAGGTGGTGCGTGTGTTTCAAGTTTATCACTCTAATCAAATCAGCTTGCTTAAAGACTTATTGTTGGCGCTGATCAATCAATCTCCATTAAGTAACCCCTTTGAAAATGAAACAATATTAGTACAAAGCCCGGGTATGGCGCAGTGGTTGCAGTTAGAAATTGCACAGTCTACAGGTATTGCGGCGAATATTGATTTCCCATTACCGGCGAGTTTTATTTGGCAGCAGTTTAAACATGTATTACAGGATGTGCCGGATAACAGTCCCTTTAATAAACAGTCGATGACTTGGCAGATAATGAAGCTATTGCCTGACTGTTTGGAAGATGAAGATTTTAGTGCGTTAAAAGAGTACCTGCAGGATGACACACACCTGCGTAAGCGTTTTCAGTTAAGCGGTAAAATCGCCGATATTTTTGACCAATATTTAGTGTATCGCCCTGAGTGGATTGATAATTGGGAAACCCTGCAAGATAGCCAAGTGAGCTTAGAACACTTGCAGCCTGAATGGTTGAATACGCATCTTTGGCAGGCCAAGTTATGGCGTTTATTGGTGGCGAGTATTAAACAAGGGTTTCAATCGCAGGGTAAGGCTTATCACCGTGCGGGTTTATACCAAGACTTTTTAAGTACTTTAGCCACTAAAACTACTGACCAATTGACTCATTTACCCAAACGTATTTTTGTCTTCGGGATCTCTTCATTACCTGAGTCATATTTGCAGGCGCTATTGGGTTTAGGTGAACATTGTGATGTGCATTTTCTATTAACTAATCCTTGTCGTTTTTATTGGGGGGATATTGTTGATCCGAAATTATTAGCCAAGCGTTTTGCGCAGTCTCGTCCTAAGGTGAATGTGCAAGGGGGTGAAGTGAATGTCTTAACTGACTCCAGTTGGCAAAAGGATGAACAGCATTTAGCCTGGGCAAGTAGTGGTGATGTAGAAAGTGAAGTGGGTAACCCATTATTAGCGTCCATGGGTAAAATGGGACGCGACTTTTTATACCAACTATACAGTTTAGAGCAGCAAGAGATTGATGCCTTTGTGGATATTGACCGCGATAGTTTGTTACACAATATTCAAGCGGATATTTTAGAGTTACATGATAGCTCCTTGAGCACCTTAAATGATGTATCGCAACGTATTGAAGTGGCCGATGACGATAACTCAATTAGCTTGCATGTTTGTCATAGTGTGATGCGTGAAGTGGAGGTGTTACATGATAATTTGTTGGCGATGTTTGAGCAAGATCCTACCTTAACGCCTAAAGATATGATTGTGATGGTGCCGAATATTGATGCCTATGCACCTTATGTGGAAGCGGTGTTTAGTCGTACTAGTAGCCATGTGTCGATTCCATTCTCTATTTCCGATGTCAGTGCGCAACAAGAGAATCCTATTTTAGCGAGTTTTTTACAGTTATTAAATCTACATCAAAGCCGTTATACCCGTGAAGATATTCTCGCCCTGTTAGAAGTACCTGCGATGTTGAATCGTTTTGGTATTAAGCAAGCAGAGTTTGACCTGTTACAGCATTGGATCACCGAAAGTGGCATTCGTTGGGGGTTAAATAATGAGTCAGCAACCCAGTGGGAGTTACCCGCTTTGACTCAAAATAACTGGCTGTTTGGTTTGAAGCGTATGCTGCTTGGCTATGCCATGAGTGATGAGCTGTTTGAAGGTATTGCGCCTTATGATGAAGTGCAAGGCTTGCAAGGGGATTTGTTAGGGCGGTTTATTGAGTTTATTGATACGCTGATTATCTTAGAGTCTAATCTGCAACAGGATTTAAGTTGTGCCGATTGGCAATTGTTTATCAACCAGCTGATTGATGATTTTTATTTAGAAGATGAAGACAACAGTGTGCTGTTTAGTCAGATTCGTCAACAGATGCAAACGCTGGTGGAGCAAACTGAACAAGCTAAGTTTGAGCAGCCTTTATCGTTATTGGTGTTGGTTGAATACTTACAGGAGCACTTATCTAGCCAGTCTAATAGCCAACGCTTTTTAGCAGGACAAGTGAATTTCTGTACCTTGATGCCGATGCGTTCTATCCCCTTTAAAGTGGTATGTTTGTTAGGGATGAATGATGGTTTGTATCCACGTTCGTTATTACCAATGGGCTTTGATTTAATGGTCGGTCATCGAAAACGTGGCGACCGTTCACGCCGAGATGAAGATCGTTATTTATTCTTAGAGGCAATGCTGTCAGCGCAGTCGCAGTTTTATATCAGTTACATTGGTAAAGATATCAGTGATAACAGTGAAAAAATGCCTAGCGTGTTAGTGAGTGAGTTGCTTAACTATATTCAGCAGAGCTTTAGGTTAACCAGTCAACTGGATTTAACTTTAGATGATGGTCAATTAGAAAAAGAACTATTGTCAGCTTTTACCCATCATTACCCAATGCAAAGCTTCAGTGAGCAATACTTCCAAGGTAAACAGGTGACTTATCAGCAAGGCTGGTGGGAAGCGATTAATAAAGCGGTGAGTAGTGAAGATGAACTATTTACACCTTTGCCTTTGATACAAAGCGAGCAAATAGAGTTAAGTGCGCTGATTCGTTTTTTACAGAACCCTTGTCGTGCTTTCTTTAACCAAGGTTTAAATGTGTACTTTGAGATGGATGATATCGACCAAGAAAACGATGAACCCTTTGCCTTAGATAATTTACAACAATACTTATTAAAAGCGGAACAGTTTAAACATGGTTTGGACGACCAAGCCTTAACCGCTTTATATATTGGATTACAAGCGCAAGGTAAGTTACCTGTTGGTGAGTTTGCTACACTTATTTTTAATAAAGATTTACAGGTGATGGTGGATTTAGCGAGCATTTATAGTAGTTACTTTATTGGTGATATTGAACAGATTGCCGTGGATATTCCGTTTAATGATAAACGCTTAGTCGGCGCGTTAGATGACCATTGTGAAAATGGATTAGTACGTATTAAACCGGGTAATATTAAAGGTAAGGATCTGCTTAAACTGTGGGTAGAGCATTTGAGTTATTGTATTGTCCACGGCCAACACCTTAATGCGACCTTGTTTGGTCAAACCAAAGGCCATTATTTTGAGGAGATCCCGGCGGATTATGCACACCAACGTTTAGCGGAATTAATTGCATTATATGAACAAGGTTTACAACAAGCACTACCTTTCTTTATTGAAAGTGCGTTTCAGTGGTGTGAAGCGGTGTGTAAATTAGAGCCGAGAGTGTATGTGTTAGATGAATTAAGTTTTGAAACACGTGCGGCAGGGCAGCAAGAAGCGCTTAAAACCTTTAATAATAGCCGTGGTTATTCAGAAGCAAACGACCCTTATATCAACCGTGTTTATGAAAATATTGAAGACCATTGGCAACAGTTTGAAACCATTGCATTAAAAGTGTTTATGCCATTATTGTGCAATTTAAATGACTTAATTTACGAACAATGGGGAGAGGCATAATCATGACTGAAGAAACACAATTATCATTGATTGAAGCTGATAACCTATCAGCACCTGCGTCTTTGCAAGATAGCACCAGTTCACCTGCTGGTTGCATTGCGGTCACGCCTTTACAAGCACTGACTTTTCCGTTGTTCGGGCGTCGGTTAATTGAAGCCTCTGCGGGCACGGGTAAAACCTATACGATTGCCAGTTTATTTATTCGCTTGTTATTAGGTCATGGCACACAGGCTGATGCCAATGATGCTGATTTAACTGGGCAAACCGCGCACCAAACGCCTTTAACCGTGGATAAGATTTTAGTAGTAACTTTTACTGAAGCAGCCACAGCGGAATTAAGAAGTCGTATTCGTGATCGTATCCGTGAAACGCGTTTAGCCTTTGTGCGAGGCAGCAGTAAAGATGCTTATTGTCAGCAGTTAATTGACGATAGTACTAACCTTGAACATGATATTCGCTTATTACGTTTTGCAGAATTGCAGATGGATGAAGCCTCTATCTTTACTATTCATGGTTTCTGTCAGCGTATGTTGCAACAAAATGCCTTTGAATCAGGCAGCTTATTTCAGCAAACCTTATTAGAAGATGATGCAGATATTTTAAGCCAAGCCTGTAATGATTTTTGGCGTGCACATTTTTATCAATTATCAACGCCCTTAACCGCGATTATTTACAGCTACTGGGCACACCCTGAAGCGTTGAAAAGAGAGTTGCAGCAATGGTTATCACGTAATGATTTAACCTTTATTCCGAACATCACTGATTTTGATTTCCAAAGTAAATATGAGCAAGGCTTAAATGCTATTGCTAAGGTGAAACAAGCTTGGAATGCCGATAAAGATGATTATTTAGATATTATTGAATATTCAGGTATCGATAAACGCAGTTACAGTAAACGATATTTACCGAAGTGGTTTGAGCAAGTCTGTGAGTGGGCGGCAACGGAAAGCTTTGATTTAACCTTGCCTAAAAATCTGCTGAAGTTTTCACAGTCGGAGTTGATCACTAAAACCAAAAAAGGCGAGCCACCGACGCATGCTACTTTTGCCTTAATTGAGTCTTTGTTAGCGCAGGATATCTCCCTTAAAAATACCTTGCTGATTAAAGCCACGCATTGGGTGCGAGACAATCTGCAAAAAACTAAACAGCAACACATGTTATTAGGTTTTGATGACTTACTGACGCGTTTGGATGTAGCGTTACAAGGTTCTGCTGATGGGCATTTAGCCGAGCAGATAAAGCAGCAATATCCGATTGCCTTGATTGATGAGTTCCAAGATACCGACCCAGTGCAATACCGTATTTTTGATACGATTTATCAGCAAGCTGAAACGGTGGTTAATGAGGAGTCTGATCCAGTTAGTCCAGCAACCGCTTTTGGTTTGTTTATGATTGGCGATCCTAAACAGGCGATTTATAGTTTCCGTGGTGCAGATATCTTCACCTATATGAAAGCGCGTAATGCGGTGTCCGCCCATTACAGTTTGGATAATAACTATCGTTCTAGCGCAGAGATGATTGATGCGGTGAATGGTTTTTTCCAACATAAAATTGCACCCTTTATTTACGACCAGGATATTCCTTTTCATCCTGTACAAGCGCCACCGATTAAACGTAAAAAGTTAGTGGTGAATAATCCCGATGATGATCAGCAGACTGCATTACAGTTCTTGCATGTAAAAGGGGCCTTGAGTAGTGATGCTTTTCGCCATGAAAGTGCACAGGCAACAGTCAATGAAATTAAAGCCTTGCTTTTGTTGTCGCAACAAAATCAGGCTTATTTAGAAGACACAGACGGTAATCATCATCCTATTCATGCTAACAATATATCAGTGTTAGTGAGAACCGGTAATGAAGCCAATATTATTCGTAAAGCGCTATTGGAAGAGAATATTAATAGCGTGTATTTGTCACTTAAAGAGAGTGTGTTTGCCAGTGTTTTAGCGCAGGATTTATTACGTGTTTTAAACGCTTGTTTACACCCAAGTAATGAACGTTATTTACGATCAGCCATTGCCTGTAAGCTGTTTTCGCTGACCCCTTTAGAAGTACATAATACTTTCTCTGAAACGGCTAGTTGGGAAAGCAAGATTGCCGACTTTGCCCGTTATAAAACCCTGTGGGAAGAGAGTGGCATTTTAGTGATGCTGCAACAATGTTTCCATGAGCAAGGTATTAGTGCGCATTTGTTAACACAAAGCCAAGGTGAACGTGCTTTAACGGATTTATTACACCTTGCTGAATTATTGCAAAAAAATAGCATGGTCTATGAAGGGGCATTTGCTTTAGTACGTTGGTTTAGCGAGCAAATTAGCAATGCTAAAAACGAACAAGGTGAACAAAAGCAACGTTTAGAAAGTGAAAAGTCGTTGGTGCAAGTCAGCACGCTACATAAATCGAAGGGGCTGGAATACGATATTGTATTTATTCCTTTTAGTGGTTTATATCGTGAACCCAAAGAGTACTTATTTCATGATGAAAAGCAGCGTTTGGTGTTTGACCTTGATGGCGGTGAAACCAGCAAAGAGCATACTGAAAAAGAGCTGCTAGCAGAGGATATCCGTTTGTTATATGTAGGCTTAACACGCAGTGTTTATCGTTGTTATTTAGGCATTGGACCTTATAAAAAAGGTCGAACGAAAGCCTCGCCATTAACCAAAAGTGCCTTGGGCTATTTGACCATTAAAGCGGGTGAAGAGTTACAAGCCGGTGATGACCAAAGCTTGGTACGTTTATTACAAGGTGTGTGTCAGCAGTCGGATAACATTGGTATTCGTCATGCACCAGAGTTACCAAGTGAAACCTATCAAGTGGCCACGCAATCGCCCGATCAGTTAATTGCACCTAAGCAGTTTGCTGGTGTGATTGAAAAAAACTGGTGGGTAACTAGTTACTCTGCTTTATCGCGTTTTCATACGGCACCTACGATAGAAGATAAACAAACTAAAAAAATTCCAGAAGAGCGTGCTGAATTGCCAGTGGTTAGCAATGAATTACCATTGTTAACGCCTGAAGTGCCAGAAAAGAATGTGTTTAGTTTCCCGAGAGGGGCAAAGCACGGTACGTTTTTGCATGAACTTTTTGAAGAGATAGATTTCCAAGACAGTCCATCTGAGCAGTTGATTCCTTGGTTACAGGAACGATTGACGGTCAATAATTACGAAGATCCTGAACAGTGGGTTCCTATTGTTAGCCAGTGGATTGAGAATATCTTAGCGCATCGATTAACGCCGGATCTTTACCCTGATTTATTCTTATCTCAGTTGAGTGAAGCGCAGAAAAAGGTCGAGATGCAGTTCTTTATTCCAATGAAACCTATTGAAGCGAGCTCAGTTAATCGTTTAATTGCACATTACGATCCTTTATCTGCACAGGCAGGGTCATTGCAGTTCAATCAAGTGCAAGGCATGTTAAAAGGGTTTATCGATTTAACGTTTGAGTACCAAGGCCAATATTTTGTACTCGATTATAAATCAAACTATTTAGGGGATGAGTTGGCAGATTACAGTCAACAAGCGATGTCGGAAGCGATTATTGAACATCGTTATGATTTCCAATATCAGCTTTATACTTTAGCGTTACATCGATTATTACGTTCTCGTTTAGCTGATTATGACTATGAAACACATGTGGGCGGCGTGTTTTATACCTTCTTGCGTGGTATGCAAGGTGATAAAGACGCAGGTGTTTATTTCACTAAACCTAAGTTTGAGTTAATTGATAAATTGGATAAGTTATTAAGCGGCGAACTAACGGCTGAGATGTTGCAGGAGGAGTTGTCATGTTAGAGCAATCAATACCATCAAGCCCAGAATCGGCAACGGTGATGCCAACGGAACATAGTATGTTAACGCTGTTAAAAAAGTGTCAGTTAAATCAGCAAATTCGACCTATCGATTTTCACTTTGCCAAGTTTATGGCGGAATTAGGCGCTGATAATTTGATGCAATTAGCGGCGGCACTGACCAGCCAACAGCTAGGTGGCGGTCATATCTGTTTACCTATTGATAAAATGGGCGGATTGTTCCATCAACACTGTTTGCAATTAGCGTTGGACTCACAACAAGAAAGTGAGCGTTTAAATGTGTCCTGTATTTTCCATGATCAACAACAAGCCCATTATCAATTAAACGAGAGTCTGTGTTGTGGAGATGACGCGCCATTAAGGTTGCAATATTCAGCATTATTTATGGCCCGTTATGCGGAATTTGAACAATTGATTTCCGATAAATTACTGCAACCAATTCCTATTCAAGTGGATGTCGCAAGTAAAGGTTATTTAGAAAAACTGTTTACACCACAATATGGATTTATATGGGATGCATGGCAAACCGATACCCATCAATCCATTCAAATGTTATGTGAAAAATACCTGGATGTTGTTGATAGCACATCTGTTGATTGGTCTGCAGTTACACAATGTTTTCATCATGCAGGTTCAGCAAAAGATTTAGTGTTATTGGAATCATTAATCCCGAATAAAGTACGCTGTGATTGGCAAAAAATCAGCGCAGCATTAGCGTTAACTTCGGCACGTTGTATTATTTCAGGTGGCCCAGGGACCGGTAAAACCACCACGGTTGTTAAATTATTAGCGCTACTATTAAATGCCCAACCTGATTTGATGATTAAGATGGTTGCACCAACAGGTAAAGCGGCGGCGCGACTAACTGAGTCGATCACCAATGCCTTAGAGGAGTTAGATTTAGGTAATCTCATGGATGGTCAGAAAGCCCCTAATATTCCAACGGATGCCAGTACTATCCATCGATTATTAGGTGTGCGCAATAACAGTGCGCATTTTCGTCATCATGCAGGCAATCAGTTAACCTTGGATTTACTGCTGGTGGATGAAGCCTCGATGGTTGATTTACCTTTAATGGCAAAATTGCTTAGTGCGTTACCGGACCATGCTCGTTTAATTTTGTTAGGCGATAAAGACCAGTTAGCATCAGTGGAAGCAGGGGCTGTACTAGGTGATATTTGTTCGTTTATTGAATTAGGTTACAGCCAACAAAAAGCGCAACAATTAGCAGAGTTAACCGGCTTTGATTGTTTATTATCACAGGGCAAACATGCGCAAGCGACTATGTCTGATAATTTATGCTTATTGAGAAAAAGTTACCGATTTGATCAATTTTCTGGCATTGGTTATTTAGCCAGCGCAGTGAATAAAGGAGGTGTCACTGCGGCTAAATTATCAGCCTTATGTGAACAATATGATGACCTTGCTTATTATGCCAACGATGCAGATAACGCTGCTGATTTTGAACGTTTAGTCGTGGAAGGCTATAAGCCATACCTCTCTGAGTTATGCGTCATTCACCAAGGTAACCGTGATAAAGCCAAAACCTTGTTGAATGCTTTCAATGATTTTAAAATATTGTGTGCGACTCGTGAGCAAGAATGGGGGGTGGATACATTAAACCATCGCTGTGAAAAATTATTACAAAAAGCAGGTTTACTGATGCGCCGTTTTGATATGACACAAACCTGGTATGTGGGGCGTCCAGTGATGGTGACCGAAAACAGTTATCATCTTGGTTTGTTTAATGGGGATATTGGTTTGTGTTTAGAAGATGAACACGGGCAGTTAAGAGTTTATTTTGTGATGCCCGATGGCAGCGTTTCTGATTTTCAGCCAAGTCGTTTACCTGCACACCAAACAGTATTTGCGATGACAGTGCATAAAAGCCAAGGCTCTGAGTTTAAGCATACCTTGTTAGCCTTACCTGATTATGCTTTACCTGTCATGAATCGAGAGTTAATTTATACGGGTATTACGCGTGCTAAAAAACGTTTAACATTGATCGCTGACTTAGCCTTAGTAGCAAGCTCGGTAAGAAATCGAGCAAGCAGAAATAGCCGTTTAACAGAGCGATTATCTGCTCATTGAATAGGGATTTATTGACGTTAGTATCAATAAAGTAGAGATAGGGAATAATATGACTCCAGCAATTAAAGTGGCTGAAAAACATAATATCAAGTTCCAAGTACATCAATATAAACATGACAAAAAAAATGAGTCTTATGGGTTAGAAGCCGCTGAAAAGATGAATGTGGATCCACATCAAGTCTTTAAAACGTTAGTGGTGGAGGTTGATAAGCAGTTAGTTGTTGCCATCTTACCTGTGACCAAACAGTTAAATTTGAAAGCTGTTGCAAGTGCGTTAAAGGGCAAGAAAGCGCAGATGGCGAATAAAAATGATGTGCTTCGTTCATCGGGTTATGTATTGGGGGGCGTCAGCCCTTTAGGTCAGAAAAAACAACTACCCACTGTGATAGATGAAAGCGCGAATGCCTTTTCTGATATTTATGTTAGTGCTGGTAAACGTGGTTTGGAAATTCAATTAAATGCGGAAGATCTAGCATCGATAGTATCAGCTAGTTTTGTGGCCTTGACATAGCTTTAGTTAACTCAAGGCCATTAAACGAAACACCTTTAAAGGGGCGCTGGGTGAAATTAGCCGACAGGCTAGTGTATTGAACGGAAGTACTCTGTGGTTCCTTTTTTCAGCTTGTCCTAGCTAACTCAGTGCAATTAAACGAAATATCTTCTTAGGGGCGCTGGCTTCAGCCTGCTTGTTTGGAATTTTTATGTTTTACGTAACATACTGGTTGCTTTGCTCATCTTGGCTTATACCTGCCTGCGATGACTCGCATACAGGAAGGCTAAAGCCTTCGCCCCAAAATACTTAAACGAAACACCTTTTACGGTGCGCTGGGTGAAATTAGCCGACAGGCTAGTGTAATGAACGGAAGCACTCTGTGGTTCCTTTTTTCAGCCTGCTTGTTTTGAATTTTTATGTTTTGAGCAATATATTGGTTCGTTTTGCTCATCATGACTTACACCTGCATGCGATGACTCGCATACAGGAAGGCTAAAGCCTTCGCCCCCAAAACAATTAAACGAAACATCTTTTACGGGGCGCTGGGTGAAATTAGCCGACAGGCTAGTGTATTGAACGAAAGTACTCTGTGGTTCCTTTTTTCAGCCTGTCCTAGCTAACTCAGTGCAATTAAACGAAATATCTTCTTAGGGGCGCTGGCTTTAGCCTGCTTGCTTTGAATTTTTATGTTTTACGTAACATATTAGTTCGTTTTGCGCATCTTGGCTTATACCTGCATACGATGACTCGCCTACAGGAAGGCTAAAGCCTTCGCTCCAAAATCAAGCTTCGCTTAATCGCTGTCGCTTTTGGTATTGATTAACGATGAAAGTCATTTTAAAACTACGAAGCATCTTTTACGGGGCGCTGGGTGAAATTAGCCGACAGGCTTGTGTATTGAACGGAAGCACTCTGTGGTTCCTTTTTTCAGCCTGCTTTTTTTGAATTTTTATGTTTTGAGTAACATATTGGTTCGCTTTGCTCATCTTGGCTTATACCTGCATGCGATGACTCGCATACAGGAAGGCTAAAGCCTTCGCCCCCAAAATCAAGCTTTGCTTAATCATTGCTGTTTTTGCAATCTGTACTTCAACTTGGGTTTAATCACTTCTATTCACTTTCTTTTAAATAATTAAAGATCTTGCAAATCACTCTGTGTTAGCATCGCGCTGAAAATTCCTAGCGTTGTGTTTAGGTTAACTTTTAATTGCAAATGAGAATGTAGATGGAACAGTTTATTACCCTTTATTTAAAACTTTTTTTTATGATGACACCATTTTTTGTGTTGTCTGTATTTTTGATCTTGAGTAAAAGCCTTAACTCAAGTGAAAAGAAGCGGGTGATTTTGAAACTGAGTATTACAGTATTGATTATTAGCTTAGTCTTTTTGATTTTTGGTCAATATATCTTTAGTTTATTTGGTATTACCTTGGATGCCTTTAAAATAGGTGCAGGAACTGTGTTGTTTTTAAGTGCCTTAGAAATGATTAAAGGCGATACAGAAATGCCTGAGGGGACTAATAAGCGTGGCGGTGATTTTGCGATCGTACCCTTAGCGATTCCTGTTGCTATTGGCCCTGGTGTGATTGGTATTTTAATGGTGATTGGCGCTGAATTAGAAAGCTTTACTGATTTTATGAGTGTAATTGCTTCGCTTATTGCTGCTGTTATATCAATTGCAGCCGTATTGCTCTTTTCCAACAAAATTCAACAGCTACTTGGGCAACAAGGGCTGGAAGTCTTGCCTAAAATCACTGGATTATTTGTATCTGCAATCGGCGCTCAAATTGTCTTTTCAGGTGTAAAAGGCTTCTTTGTTGACTCGCTTTTATTACACTAAGCTCTTCACTTATATTGAGCATTAACAAGATTTAATCTAAATCGATTAAATCTTGTTTTATTTATTAATATATCACTGCGCGATAATCTCATCTTTTTTATTGGTTAAACAGTACTTATCAATTCCCTTTGAAACCCTTTTTTATCATCAATATTCGAACGGTTTTAGCTAGCATTTTCACGTTTTACTGGCGTCAAAATAAGCACTTTTGTATAACTATTGAACAGTTGTTAAGTGCTGATAAACATCAATTTAATCCGTTAATCTTATTAAATCACTTAAAATTGTGCGAAATAAGCGCGGATCTATTAAAAATAGCGGGTGCATGTCATTTTTCCTGTGGACTGCCTATCGACTATCGCCATAACAGTGTCTATAATGGCGCGTCTTAAATTTCACCATAGAAATTACAAACTAATTTTTAATTAAGGTGTCATTTTTATAATGCGGTAGTCCACGCAATTACACCTTAGTGATGAAAGTAATGGATATTACTTTTGTCAGTAAAAACAATTTTTAATGTAAAAGATAAAGGAAATACAATGCAAGTTTCTGTTGAATCTACACAAGGTCTAGAGCGCGTATTAACAATTACTGTTGCCGCTGAAGCATATGATAAAGAGTTTGATGGTCGTATCCGTCACCTATCTAAAACACAACGTGTTGATGGCTTCCGCCCAGGTAAAGTACCTGCATCAGTTATCGCTAAGCGTTTCGGTGCTGCTATCGAGCAAGAAGTTGGTGGCGAAGTAATGCAGCGTAACTTTTACGAAGCAATCGTAGCTGAAAAACTAAACCCAGCTGGCGCACCTGCTGTTGCACCACAACCGCGTAAAAAAGGCGAAGACTTTGTTTTCACTGCTACATTCGAAATCTACCCAGAAGTAGCACTTAATGCATTAGAAGAGCTAGCTGTTGAAACAGTATCTACTTCAATCGAAGATGCTGACCTAGATAACATGTTAGTTACGCTACAAAAGCAACACGCTGAGTGGAAAGAAGTTAAACGTAAATCTAAGAAAGATGACCAAGTAACGGTTGATTTCGAAGGTTCTATCGACGGTGAACTATTCGAAGGCGGTAAAGCTGAAGGCTTCCAAATCGTACTAGGTAGTGACCGTATGATTCCTGGTTTTGAATCTGGTATTCTTGGCCACAAAACAGGTGAAGAGTTCTCAATCGACGTAACTTTCCCTGAAGATTACCATGCTGAACAGTTAAAAGGTAAAGTTGCACAATTCGCAATCAACCTAACTAAAGTTGAGCAACAAATTCTTCCTGAACTAACTGAAGAGTTCGTTAAGAAATTTGGCGTTGAAAGCGGTGACCTAGAAGTACTAAAAGCTGACGTTAAGAAAAACATGCAACGTGAACTTGATCAAGTAGTTAAAAACACTGCTAAAGATAACGTATTAACTGCATTAGTTGAAAACAACGAAGTTGAAGTACCAAAAGCATTAGTTGAAAGCGAAGTGAACGTTTTACGTAAGCAAGCTATGGAACGTTACGGTAAAGAAATGGATCCAAACAACTTACCTGAGCTACCAGCAGAATTATTTTCTGAGCAAGCTGAAAAGCGCGTAAAAGTAGGTCTACTATTAGGTGAAGTGATTAAAGTTAACGAATTAAAAGTTGACCAAGATAAAGTTTCTGCATTAATTGAGAACGCTGCATCTGCTTACGAAAACCCTGCTGAAGTTGTTGAATACTACAAAAATAACAAAGAGCTAATGCAAAACATGGAAAATGTTGCATTAGAAGAGCAAGCAGTTGATTTTATCATTGAAAAAGCTAAAGTAACTGAAGTGAAAAAATCGTTTGATGAAGTGATGAACAAACCTGCTGCTTAATAGTTTTCAACTATTAATTCAATTGGTTATATATTTCAATGGCTCGAGTGATTTCACTCGGGCCATTTTCATTTTTGGTAGACACAATAAATAATTATAATTTAGGATGGAATATGACTAACCCATTTGCTGGAAATACGGAACAAATTAGTAACGCACTTATCCCTATGGTTGTTGAACAAACGGCAAAAGGTGAGCGTTCATATGATATCTATTCTCGACTATTAAAAGAGCGTGTTATCTTTTTAACGGGCCCTGTAGAAGATCACATGGCAAACTTGATCTCTGCTCAGTTATTATTCTTAGAATCTGAAAGCACAGAGAAAGATATTTACATCTACATTAACTCACCAGGTGGTTCAATCAGTGCTGGTATGGCGATTTACGATACTATGCAGTTTATTAAACCTGATGTAAGTACTATTTGTATGGGGATGGCAGCAAGTATGGGCGCATTCCTATTAGCAAGTGGTGCAGAAGGTAAGCGTCATGTATTGCCTAACGCTAAAGTAATGATCCATCAACCTTTAGGTGGTTTCCAAGGTCAAGCATCTGACTTTGAGATTCATGCCAAAGAGATTATTGCAACAAAACAACGTATGAATGAGTTATTAGCATTCCATACTGGTAAAGATATTGAAATTATTGCGCGTGATACAGACCGTGATAACTTTATGCGTGCACAAGAAGCAGTGGACTACGGTATTGTAGACTCTGTTTTAACGCGTAGAAAATAATTGAGAGGTATAGATAACTATGTCGGATAAAAATAACAATGACGCTAATAACAGCAGTCTATTGTATTGTTCGTTCTGTGGTAAAAGTCAGCATGAAGTTAAAAAACTGATTGCAGGACCTTCTGTGTACATCTGTAATGAGTGTGTTGACCTGTGTGACGACATCATTAAAGAAGAGATCGCAGAGTTAACAAGTACTACTGATACAGAAAGCAGTAAGAAAAAATTACCAACGCCACATGAAATTCGTGCCTCTTTAGATGATTATGTTATTGGTCAAGACCTTGCTAAGAAAGTACTTTCAGTAGCAGTTTACAACCACTACAAACGTTTAAAACATGGTGATGTTGCAGACGGTGTTGAATTAAGTAAATCAAATATCTTGCTGATTGGTCCAACGGGTAGTGGTAAAACACTATTGGCTGAAACCATGGCGCGTTTATTAGATGTGCCTTTCACTATGGCTGACGCAACGACATTAACTGAAGCGGGTTATGTGGGTGAAGATGTTGAGAACATCATTCAGAAGTTATTACAGAAATGTGATTACGACCCTGAGAAAGCACAGCGCGGCATTATTTACATCGATGAAATCGATAAAATTACGCGTAAATCTGAAAACCCATCAATTACTCGCGATGTATCAGGTGAAGGTGTCCAACAAGCGTTATTGAAATTGATTGAAGGTACAGTTGCTTCTATTCCTCCACAAGGTGGGCGTAAGCATCCAAACCAAGAGTTTATCCAAGTGGATACCTCGAAGATCTTATTTATCTGCGGTGGTGCATTCTCTGGTTTAGATGGCATTATCGAACAGCGTATTGATACTGGTGCTGGCATTGGTTTTGGTGCAACTGTTAAAGATAAAGACAACAAAGAATCATTAAGCGATACTTTCAAGAAAGTTGAGCCTCAAGATTTAGCGAAATACGGTCTTATTCCTGAGTTCATCGGTCGTTTACCAGTTGTCGCGACGTTGACTGAATTAGATGAAGAAGCATTAGTTGAAATTTTAACTGCACCTAAAAATGCAATTACAAAACAATATGCGGCTTTATTTGGCTTAGAAGATGTTGAGCTTGAGTTCCGTCCTGAAGCATTGACTGCAATGGCTAAGAAAGCTATGAGTCGTAAAACCGGTGCACGTGGTTTACGATCTATTGTTGAAGCTGTGTTATTGGATACCATGTACGATTTACCATCGGTTGAAAACGTAACGAAAGTTGTCGTAGATGAAGGTGTGATTGTAGGTGATTCTGCGCCATTATTAATCTATTCTGAAGATGAAGCTAAACGCGTATCGTCTGATAAATAAGCAGTTAGTTACTGTAAATTAAAAAAAGGGAGCTTTTAGCTCTCTTTTTTTGTTTATATGCTTGAAAAAAAACAAATCATCCCCAATATTATTCTTACTTACGATTTTTTATAGCGAGTTGAGCTGTGTCATTTTTCGACTTGTCATTATTTATCTATCCATTTTCAATACTTTTTCCGGGGACAATATGAAATTAGAAACAGATCAGCTGTTGACATTACCTGTCTTACCACTTCGTGATGTTGTCGTTTATCCGCACATGGTTATCCCATTATTTGTCGGTAGAAAAAAATCAATCAGCTGCTTAGAAGCGGCTATGGAACAGGGCAAAAAAGTCCTATTAGTTGCACAAACTGAAGCAACCTTAGATGACCCTAAAATTGAAGACTTGTACCCAGTGGGTACAGTGGCGAATATTTTACAACTACTAAAACTACCAGATGGTACGGTAAAAGTATTAGTAGAGGGGGTGCAACGCGCTAACATCGTTCGTAATATCGATAATGAAGAGTATTTCTTTTCTGAAATTGAATTGTTAGAAAGTGAAGGTGTTGACGAAAAAGAGGAAGAGGCGCTAGTTAGAAGCGTACTGGGTCAGTTTGAGTCATACATTAAACTAAACAAAAAAATTCCACCTGAAGTATTAGCATCAGTGAACGGAATTGATGAGCCTGAGCGTCTTGCAGACACGATTGCTGCGCACATGCCATTAAGCTTAGAAGATAAACAAGCTGCATTAGAATTAACCAATGTAACGGAACGTTTTGAATACCTGATGGGTATGATGGAAAACGAAGAAGATATTTTGAAAGTTGAAAAGCGTATCCGTAGCCGTGTTAAAAAGCAGATGGAACGCAGTCAGCGCGAATATTACCTTAACGAGCAAATGAAGGCGATTCAAAAAGAGTTGGGTGATAACGAAGAAGGTCAAAGTGACCTTGACCAACTTGCTGAAAAAATCGAATCAGCTGGTATGTCTGCTGAGGCAAAAGAGAAAGCGTTATCTGAACTTAAAAAGCTAAAAATGATGTCACCAATGTCATCTGAAGCAAGTGTTATCCGCACTTACATCGAAAGCTTAGTGAATGTGCCTTGGAAGAAACGTAGCCCAGTTAAAAAGAATTTAGCAAAAGCACAAGAGATCCTAGACCAAGACCATCATGGCCTTGAAAAGGTCAAAGAGCGCATCTTAGAGTACTTAGCGGTGCAAACACGTATCAATAAGTTAAAAGGGCCTATTTTATGCCTTGTAGGGCCTCCTGGTGTGGGTAAAACCTCTTTAGGTCAGTCAATTGCGCGCTCAACTGGTCGTAAATATGTGCGTATGGCATTAGGTGGTGTACGTGATGAAGCAGAAATTCGAGGTCACCGTCGTACTTACATCGGTTCATTACCGGGTAAACTGATTCAAAAAATGACCAAAGTGGGTGTTAAAAACCCATTATTTTTATTAGATGAAATCGATAAGATGGCGTCAGATATGCGTGGCGATCCGGCTTCTGCATTGTTAGAAGTGTTGGATCCTGAGCAAAATAATAGCTTTAATGACCATTACCTTGAAGTTGATTATGACTTGTCTGACGTTATGTTTGTGGCAACCTCTAACTCAATGAATATTCCTGGCCCATTATTGGACCGTATGGAAGTGATCAATCTTTCTGGTTACACAGAAGATGAAAAGTTAAACATCGCTAACCAACATCTTTTAAGTAAACAGATTAAACGTAATGGCTTAAAAGAGAGTGAAATTACCATTGATGACAGTGCAATCATTGGTATTGTACGTTACTACACGCGTGAAGCGGGTGTGCGTGCTCTAGAGCGTGAAATCTCTAAAATCTGTCGTAAAGTGGTGAAAGATATCTTATTAGACAAGAGTCTGAAAAAGATTGATGTGACCATCGATAACTTGAAGGATTACCTAGGTGTTCGTCGTTATGACTTTGGTAAAGCAGATTCTGCTAACCAAGTTGGCCAAGTGACTGGCTTAGCATGGACATCTGTGGGTGGTGATCTATTGACCATTGAAGCAACCTCTGTGCCGGGTAAAGGTAAGTTAACTTATACCGGTTCATTGGGCGATGTGATGAAAGAGTCTATTCAAGCAGCGATGACAGTGGTCCGTGCTAAATCAGAAGAGTGGCGCATTAACAGTGACTTTCATGAGAAGCGTGATATCCATGTACACGTTCCTGAAGGTGCAACACCTAAAGATGGCCCAAGTGCGGGCGCAGCAATGTGTACTGTGCTTATTTCAAGCCTAACGGGTATTCCTGTACGAGCTGATGTGGCGATGACAGGTGAAATTACGTTACGTGGTGAAGTACTGCCTATTGGTGGTTTAAAAGAGAAGTTATTAGCAGCGCGTCGTGGAGGTATTAAAACGGTATTAATTCCGTTTGAAAATACACGTGACTTAGAGGAAATCCCTGATAATATTAAAGACCAACTTGAAATCAAGCCCGTACGCTGGATTGATGAAGTATTAGAAGTTGCCTTACAAGATAGTATCACCGGTTTTTCTGTTGAAAAAAACGCCAAATAGGTGATTAATCGCATACAATACGGGCTAGTTCGCTAATTTTATTGAAATTTACTTGCTTGAATTTGAATAGAGAAGTAGCCTAGCTCAAGTTTTTTACAATGTGCCACTCAAGATGAAGATAGCACCAATTATTATAAACAGGGGATTTACAAATGAATAAAGGACAATTAATCGATAACATCGCTGAAAGCGCAGACATTTCTAAAGCGGCTGCTGGCCGTGCATTAGATGCATTTATCGAAAGCGTAACAACGGCTTTAGTTGAAGGCGACAGCGTATCTCTAATCGGTTTTGGTGCTTTCTCAGTTAAAGAACGTGCTGCTCGTACAGGTCGTAATCCACAAACTAACGAACCAATCGAAATCGCAGCTGCAAAAGTACCTGCATTTAAAGCGGGTAAATCATTGAAAGATGCTATCAACGCTTAAGCGTTTATTAGCTCTTCCATGTATTAAGCGCGTCCTATGATGCGCTTTTTTTGTTTTTAGTCTTAAAGAGTAAAATATTATGTTAGAAAGAATGCGCGAAGGGTCGCAAGGCGTCGTCGCTAAAAGTATTTTAATTGTGATCATCCTCTCTTTTGCTTTAGCAGGGGTGAGTAGCTATTTAGGTACGTCATCAGTGGATGCTGCTGTGACTGTCAATGGCGAAGATATTTCACAACAAAGTGTCGAACAAGCTTATCAAAATGAAAGAGCGCGCTTACAACAACAATACGGTGAGCAATTTGAACTATTAGCCTCTAACCCTAACTTTGCACAACAAGTACGTGCGCAAGCGACACAGACTTTGATCACTGAACGTCTAGTGGCACAGGCTGTTGCGGATATGGGATTACGTGTTGGTGATGAGCAAGTTAAAGAAGCGATTCGTAACATGCCTGATTTTCAAGTTGATGGTAAGTTTGATAACAATCTTTACCTTTCTCTGTTACGTAATAACAATCTGTCACCTGCACAGTTCAGCGCTAACTTTAAGACTGATTTAGTACGTGTACAGTTGTTACAAACATTAGTAGGCAGTGAGTTTGTTTTACCTTCAGAAGTTGCACAAACAAGCAAATTACAAGGTCAGCAACGTGTTGCTCGTATCTTAAATGTTGATAGTGCTGATTTTGTAGCTGATGCAAGTGTAACGGACCAAGATATTGAAGCGTATTATGCTGACAATAGTCAAGCATTCCAAAGCCCTGAGCAAGTGAATGTTGAATACATTTTATTAGACGCTGATACATTAACGTCTGAAGTGAATGTGACTGAGCAAGATATTCAAGATTACTACGACTTACACAAGTCTGATTACCAACAAGTAGAGCGCCGTAAAGTAGCGCACATCTTTATTGAAGGTGATTCTGATGAAGCGAAAGCTAAAGCAGAAGCTATTTTAGCTGAAGTGAAATCTGGTGCTGACTTTGCTGAATTAGCAAAAACTAAATCAGAAGATGTGTACTCTGCTAAGAATGACGGTGAGCTAGATTGGTTTGAGCGTGGTGTAATGGATCCTGCTTTTGATTCAAGCGCATTTGCTTTAACTGAAGCATCGCCTATTTCAGATGTTGTTAAATCTGAGTTTGGTTACCACATTATTAAGTTAATTGATGCACAAGAGAATACACCTCGCCCATTAAGTGAAGTGCAGTCTCAAATTGAAGTTGCATTGAAAAATGAAAAAGTGAGAAGCATTTTTGACGATCTATACCAACGTCTAAGCGAAGTGGCTTTTGAGTCTCCTGATAGCTTAGAAGAAGCATCTGCTGAAGTGGGTGTTGAGATCCAAGAGAGTGGTTTATTCTCAAGTGCTAATGTGCCAAGTGAACTAGATTCTCGTGACCTATTAAGCCAAGTGTTTGATGAAAACTTCCGTGCTGAAGGTCTGAACTCTGAAGTAATTGATATCTCTGACTCTAAAGCGATTGTGGTACGTGTGAAAGATTACCAAGAAGCTGCAACAAAACCGCTTGCTGAGGTAACTGAGCAAATTACTGTACAGTTAGAAGAGCAGAAGTCGGCTGAAGCCGCGAAGCAATTTGTTGAGTCTTTAATGACTAAACTGAATGCGGGTGAGTCAATTGATAGTGATTTACAAGCTAAAGACTTAGCCTTTACAGCACCACTGACCTTAGCGCGTTACAGCCGTGATTACGACACGCAAATTATTCAACGCTTATTCCAACTAGCAAAACCTGAAGCAGATCAGGTTACACGTGATTATGTTGGTACGGCACAGGGTGATTTTGCTGTGATTGAGTTATCTGATGTGATTGAGCAAGACGCGGATCAAGTAGAAGAAGAAACGCAAACGCAGCTAACAACTATGTTACAACGTAGTACGTCAGATGCAACATACCAGGCGTTAATTACTTCATTACTGAACAATGCTGATATTACATACGCAGGTCAATAATCTATATTGATGCTAAGGCATCTTATTAAGTGATTTAGAAGCGGCTTTTATAAGCCGCTTTTTTTATGCCTTTAAGTTAAACCAATCACACTAAGTAACTGATCTATTTTGCTTGTTAAAATAACTTACTTCTTCGTTGTAATTTTCGCCTTGAATTAAGTCATTTCTCCTGCGCAAAATTACTTAATGCAATTGGTCTTATTTATCCCAGAACTCTTTTCTGAAGTGTTTACGGCATACGGAGACATAAGTTTCGTTTCCGCCTATCTCTACTTGTGCACCTTCATGCATTACATTACCATTGCCATCCATACGTAAAATCATATTGGCTTTGCGACCACAGTGACAAATAGTTTTTAGCTCTATTAATTTATCTGCCCATGCTAGTAAATATTGGCTACCAGGAAATAACTCTCCTTTAAAATCGGTTTTTATGCCGTAGCATAGTACTGGGATGTCTAAAATATCCACCACATAGGTGAGTTGTCTAACTTGTTCTTTACTGAGGAATTGAGACTCATCAATTAAGATACAGTGTTGTTTATTTTGTTGATGCACTTCTGCAATCATTTCAGCTAGATTGTCTTGTTCATTAAAGATATGAGCATCACTTTCTATACCAATACGCGACGATACTTTACCTACACCTGATCGGTCATCAATTGCTGCTGTTAATACATAGGTATTCATTCCTCGCTCTCGATAGTTATAAGAAGATTGGAGTAAAGAAGTCGATTTCCCTGCATTCATTGCAGAATAATAAAAATAAAGTTGTGCCAAAACATGGTCCTATGAATAATTAAATAGCCCCCTTGATTGATTAATAACAGTTTTTTATGGATAGTAGGGGGAATAGCCCATGATAACATTAGCAAGTGAATTTTTATTCTAATCATTTTTATGTGCTTCATGTTTTACGTCAAAATATGATCGATGTGCTTTTTTCAAGTTGCATTGGTTGATAAGGAGCAACTATGAATCAAGCTGTTTTACACTATGTTTACGACCCTATGTGTAGTTGGTGTTGGGGATTTAAGAAAACCTGGTTACAACTAGAGAAAATGCTAACAAAAGATGACATTGAGATAAAATACCAACTAGGTGGATTGGCACCGGATAGTGACCAGGTGATGCCTGTGGAATTGCAACAAACACTGCAAGGTATTTGGCGCACTATTCATACTAAATTAGATACTGAATTTAACTTTGACTTTTGGACTGAATGTCAGCCTCAACGCTCAACTTATCCTGCTTGTCGTGCTTGTTTAATTGCAAGAGAAGAGGGTAAAGAACAAGAGATGCTGTTAGCTATTCAACAGGCTTATTACTTACAAGCTAAAAATCCTTCTTTAAGCAGTACGTTAATCGCATTGGCTGAGCAAGTTGGTTTGGATAGTGAACGTTTTGCAACTCAATTAATTAGCCAAGAGGTTAATGCTAAATTAATGGAGGAAATTTCAGGGAGTAGGGCGATGCCGATCCAAGGTTTTCCCTCTTTAGTCTTAACAGTAGCGGGAGAAGTTTTTCCGATTGCAATTGATTATAGCGACTGGCAAAAGACCTATATGCAAATCAAGCAGTTAATAAACGATAAATAGAAAGCTTTAGACTTTAGGTAATAAAAAGCCCATTGATAGCACTGTATCAATGGGCTTTAAATTTTAAGTGTTAAGCTATTTTAAGCTGCGTTTTCACGTGCTTCAATAAATGCTATAGCACGTGAGATACGAGCAACACTTCGCTCTTGGCCAATTAAGGCTAAGGTTACATCAAGAGATGGCGATTGACCTGCACCTGTAATAGCAACACGTAAAGGCATACCTACTTTACCCATACCTACTTCTAATTCAGTTGCTGTGTCTTCAATGATCTTATGTAAATTTTCCATTGACCAGTCATCAGTTGCTTGTAGTTTACTTTGTACTAAAACTAACGCTTCTTTAGCCACTGGACGTAGGTGTTTTTTAGCCGCAGTAGCATCAAATTCTTCGTAGTCTTCATAGAAGTAACGGCTTGAGCTTGCTAATTCAACCAATGTTTTTGCACGCTCTGCTAATGCTGTCACTACTTCTGTTAAGGCTGGGCCATTACTTGTATCAATATTTTGCTGATCCATGTGCCATTGAAGGTGTTCTGCTACATAAGCTGGATCAGATGTTTTGATATAGTGGTTGTTTAACCATAATAACTTATCAGTATTAAAAGCTGATGCTGATTTACTCACGCCATCTAGGCTGAATAGGTCAATCATCTCTTGTTCAGAGAATACTTCTTGGTCACCGTGTGACCAACCAAGGCGCACGAGGTAATTATTAAGTGCATTAGGTAAGAAACCTTCATCGCGGTATTGCATTACTGAAACTGCACCGTGACGTTTCGATAGCTTCGCACCATCATCACCTAGAATCATTGAACAATGTGCAAAAGAAGGTACGGGTGCACCTAGTGCTTCATAGATGTTGATTTGACGAGGTGTATTATTAATATGGTCTTCACCACGAACAACGTTAGTAATGCCCATGTCCCAATCATCAACCACTACACAGAAGTTGTAAGTCGGTGAACCGTCACTACGACGAATAATCAAATCATCTAGTTGATCATTAGCTATTTCGATTTTGCCACGGATCTCATCCTCAAAAACAACAGATCCTTGTTTTGGATTACGGAAACGAATAACACAGTCTTGATCTTCCGTTGCTGCTGCATTTACAGCAACAATTTTAGGATGGTTAGCATCGTAACGAGCCATCTCTTTATTCGCTTCTTGCTCGGCACGAATTTCATCTAATAATGTTTTAGGTGCATAACATTTGTAAGCTTTGTCTTCTGCTAATAGCTTTTCAACCATTTCGTTGTAACGGTCGAAACGTTTAGTTTGGTAGTAAGGACCTTCATCCCAATCTAAACCTAACCATTTCATGCCTTCTAATATTGCATCAACAGCTTCTTGAGTAGAGCGTTCAATATCCGTATCTTCAATACGTAATACAAATTGACCACCTTTACTTTTAGCGTGTAACCATGAATATAGTGCAGTACGTGCGCCACCAACGTGTAAGTAGCCGGTAGGGCTAGGGGCAAAACGAGTTTTAACAGTCATTAAAAAGCTTCCTTATAATACAGCTTGAAGAATAGTGCGCATATTTTAACGGAAAGCTATCTAATTACATTAACTATTTGCCAACAAACCAATTTTGCCCCATAAAATGCTATAATTTACAAATATTAAGCGTTTGTTGTTTACCCTTTGAGCAGTCAGTTAAAAAAGTACAATTTTATTCAAAAAGGTCTTGACTGAAAAAAGGCTATCCCTATAATACGCCCCACAAACAACGGCAGAGCAGTAAAGCAGTTGTTATAAGTAATATGGGCGATTAGCTCAGTTGGGAGAGCATCGCCCTTACAAGGCGAGGGTCACTGGTTCGAACCCAGTATCGCCCACCATATTACTGGTTCCTCATAAGAACTAAAACTATGAAACTTGAAGTGGGCGATTAGCTCAGTTGG